>DASZRZ010000248.1:0-7839 GCA_035548935.1 Terriglobales bacterium | reverse complement strand
ACAGGCACAAGACGTCATTCAATACGCGGAAGCCGACATCGTCTACGGCTCGCAAATCTATAGCACCCAATGCTCGGAGTGCCATGGGGTCACCGGCGACTCCGTCTCGGGCGTAAACTTTCGCGCCGGACAGTTTCGAGTCCCCGTTTCTTCCGACGAGGATCTGCGCTCCATCATCACCACCGGCGTCTCCGGCACCGGCATGCCTCCCTTCAAATTCGATACCGCCGAGCTTGCCGGCATTGTGGCTTACCTCCGCAGCATGAGCGCCTTCGACGTGCGCAGCATTACGCTGGGCGACCGTGATCGCGGTCGCGAGCTGTTCAACGGCAAGGGGAATTGCGGCAGTTGCCACCGGGTCAACGGGAAAGGGCCTCGCGTCGCCCCCGACCTCAGCGATGTCGGCGCCATCCGCACCGCCGACCTGCTGGAGCGGACACTGCTTGATCCCGATTCGGCAATGCTGCCGCATAACCGTTCCGTCCGCGCCGTCACCCGGGAAGGGAAGGTGTTCACCGGCCGCCGGATTAACGAGGACACCTACACAGTCCAGATCATTGACGATCAGGAGCATCTGGTTTCGCTCGTAAAAGCTGACCTTCGCAGCTACACGATAAGCGAGAAATCCTCCATGCAGTCCTACAAGGGAAAACTCACTCCGAAGGAAATCGCCGACATTCTGGCCTACCTGGTTTCCCTGAAAGGATCGAAATGACTTCGCCCTGGCGCGGCCTTTTCTTCCTGCTGATGTTCTCGATGCTGGAGTCCACCCTTGGGGCTCAAGTCACCAGCCAGAGACTGCTTCATCCTTCGGCTGAGCCGCAGAACTGGTTGACGTACTCCGGCAACTACTCCAGCCAGCGCTTCACCCCGCTGCAGCAGATCACCGCGGGCAACGTTAAAGATCTGGAGATGCAGTGGGCGTTCCAGGCGCAGTCACTGGAGAAATTCGAATCCACCCCTCTGGTCGTCAACGGAGTCATGTATGTAACCCAGGCGCCCAACGATGTGGTGGCGCTTGATCCCCGGACAGGGCGCTCCTTCTGGATCTACCACTACAGCCCGTCGCCCGATGCCAGGCCCTGCTGCGGACGGGTCAATCGCGGCGTGGCCATGCTCGACGATGTCCTTTACATGGCGACGATTGACTCTCACCTCATCGCCATCGATGCCACCAACGGCCGCCCTCTTTGGAATACCAAGGTGGCCGATGCTGCCGCCGGTTACGCCATGACGCTTGCGCCCCTCGTGATCAAAGACAAAGTACTGGTGGGAGTGGGCGGCGGCGAGTATGGCATTCGCGGCTTCATCTCCGCCTATGACGCCCGTAGCGGCAAGGAGGTCTGGCGCTTCTACACCATTCCGGCTCCCGGCGAACCGGGACACGAAACCTGGACCGGGGGTGACGACTGGGCACATGGAGGCGCACCCGTATGGATCACCGGCTCCTACGATCCCGAACTCAATCTCACCTACTGGGGAGTCGGAAATCCCGGTCCCGACTTCAATCCCAGCCAGCGGCCGGGAGATAACCTCTACTCCAACTCGGTCGTCGCTCTCGATCCGGATACCGGAAAACTCAAATGGCACTTCCAGTTCACACCTGCCGACTCCCACGACTGGGATGCCGTGCAGGTTCCCGTGCTGGCCGATGTCAACTGGGAAGGCGCTCCCCGCAAGCTCATGCTGTGGGCAAATCGCAACGGCTTCTTTTATGTCCTCGACAGAGGCACGGGAAAATTCCTGAAGGGCCAGCCTTTCGTAAAACTCAACTGGGCCAGCGGCCTCGATGAAAAGACCGGACGCCCGATTCTCACCAGCCTGCCTCCGGGCGCTCCCTCTTATCCCTCGGGACCCGGCGGCACCAACTGGTATTCACCCTCCTTCAGTCCGCATACGGGGCTTTTTTACGTCTCCGCCTGGGAAAACGCGGGCAGCATCGTGAAGGGGATTCAAACGGAATACAAGGAAGGGCAGCGCTTTGGCGGCGGGACCGTCGCGCCCATCATTCCGGGCGTGCGGGTCACACCCCGCGGCGGGCCCATCAATACCTACACCGACGTTGCCGGACATGGCTCGGTGATCGCCATCGACCCCCAGAATGCCGGGAAGAAGTGGACCTACGACATGTACGACGTCAACAGCAGCGGCATTCTGACCACCGCATCTGACCTGGTTTTCGTCGGGGGGCGCGAAGGATACTTCCATGCCTTGAATGCACGCACAGGAGCCTTGCTGTGGAAGATCAATCTCGGAGGAGAGGTCGTAGCCGCGCCCATCTCGTTCGAGATTGACGGAAGGCAATACGTCACGATCGCTGCGGGAAACACTCTGTTTGCATTCGCGCTCAGGAAATAGCTTCCCTGAATGGCTGGATTCTTACGAAGGCAGGGATATAGCCAAAGCCCGGAATTGACTCCCTGACAGAAAACTCTACGCCCGCTTCTTGCCCTCCCAGGCGCGCTTCGGGCGGTCGCTCATGGGCTTATCGCGATCTTTGACCCGGTCATACTGATACGACTCCGCCACCGTTCCCAGCGACTCGTTGTAGAGGCTGGGCACGCCCAGTCCTTCCTTCAACTCCTCGGCAAACTGGTGCAGCGCGTTGAGGTGGTCCGCCGTGGCGGCTATCTCCGTCTTTGTGGTCTTGAGTATCTGTTGGTATCCGCGATTTACCAGCTTCGAAATCTCCCCCCCGATCAGGTATCCGGGATAGGCAAAAACCGTTACCCCACCATCCTCCGTCTTCTGGATCGCGGCAGAGCAATTCAGCTTCTTCAGAAAAACCCGGTTGCTGGTTCCCGGAGCTTCAAGAACGTCGAATTCATGCGAACGGAACCACGACATCGCGTCGTCATAGGTCCGCTTCTCGATTGTTTTTGACATCACCAGTCCTTACCGCTGCATCAAGCCTGGCGGCTCTGCCCAGTCTCTCTCCGGCAGGGCTTTGTTCACCGGCTTCAGAATCACACCCTACCATAAACCCCGCTGCCGCCCGGATACCCGCCAGACGTAAAACCTTTGTAATCCAATATAATCAATAACTTGCAACCATATACCGGAAAAATCGCCTCTTCCTGCCCTGCCACCCGGCGGCTTTACTGATCTCTTCCGCTGCCCGGTTTCCACCTCCGCTGTTGCCACCGGAGCCTGGGTTGGGTATCTTTAGATAGGCAGATTACATAGGTAGATCACGCATATGGCTCACGCCTTACCCCCATGCTTGGCACGATGTAGCTCCTAAGCGCCGTGTGTCTGAGCTCCTGAGCGCTGTTCGTCTCCACCCCCGCAGCGCATTTAGCTGGTTGCTAATCTTTTAAATTTATGGCCTCCTGAGCTTTTTCGGCGAGTGCCTTCAATTCCAGTTGGGCGAGTGACGGTAAAGATTGTGAGCCGGAATCCCGAACAAGTCGCTGCATCATCCCCGTCCGCCGCGGTCGCGCGCACGGCACCCGCGGCCTCGCAGCCGCTGGGCGAATCCTTGCTGGGCGAATCCCTGATGGAGCGGGTCGGCAACACCCCGCTGTTCCGCTTGCAGCGCATCGGGAGCGAACTTCCCAACGCCCGGTTTCTGGTCAAGGCGGAGTGGTATAACCCCGGCGGCTCGGTCAAGGACCGGGCGGCATTCAATATCGTTCGCGAAGCCATCCGCTCCGGCAAATTATCCCCGGAAAAAGAGCTGCTCGACTCCACCAGCGGCAATACCGGAATTGCCTACGCCATGATTGGCTCCGCCATGGGCTTCGGAGTCACCCTCTGCATGCCCTCGAACGTCTCGCCCGAGCGCAAACACATCCTGAAGGCCTACGGGGCCAAGGTTATCTACACCGACCCCGGTGAAGGCTCCGACGGAGCCATAAGAAAAGTTCGCGAGCTCGCCGCCGCCGAACCCAACCGCTACTTCTACGCCGACCAGTACTCCAACGACTCCAACTGGCGCGCTCACTACGAAACCACGGCGAACGAGATCTGGCGGCAGACCTCAGGGCAGATCACTCACTTTACGGCGATCATGGGCACCAGCGGCACCTTCATTGGCACCAGCCGCCGCTTGAAGGAGCTGAATCCCCGCATCCGCTGCATCTCCCTCCAGCCCGATTCGCCCTTCCACGGCATTGAGGGCACCAAGCACATGCCAACCTCCATCGTTCCTCGAATCTACGATCCGGCGGTTGCCGACGAGGACTTGCCGGTTTCCACCGAGGATTCCTACCGGATGGTCAAACGGCTGGCCCGCGAAGAAGGCATGCTGGTGGGTATCTCCAGCGGGGCGGCGCTGGCTGGCGCTCTGGCCATTGCGCGCCGCGTTCACGCCGGTGAAAAAACGGTAATTGCCATGATCTTTCCCGACAGCGGAGACAAATATCTGAGCGAAAGGTTCTGGGAGGAATAAGAGCGCCGCCACATCCATCGGCCTTATACGAACATGCTGATTCTTACTTCATCGTTGTTTCAGAATCTTCGCCAGCACGGCGAGGAAACCTATCCTCATGAGTGCTGCGGCGTGCTCCTCGGAAAGTTCCAGGGGGACGACCGCCACGTGACCGAAGTCGTCCGCGTTGGCAATACCCGCGAAGACCGTCCCCAGGACCGCTACCACATCGATCCCCGGGACCTCGTCCGCATACAACGCCAGGGCTACGAACGCGGTCTGGATATAGTAGGCTTCTATCATTCGCATCCCGACCACCCGGCGCGCTGGTCGCAGACCGATTTCGCGGAGGCTCACTGGCTCGGCTGCTCCTACGTAATCACCGCGGTGGAAAAGGGAAAGGCAGCCCAGACCAACGCATTCCTGCTGGCCGGCACGACCGAAGAAGACAAGCGCTTTGACGATGAACCCATCCGCGTCGAACAGGGGACCGCGGTTTAGATTTGGCAGGTCAGGGGCTCGAAGACTTAAGGAATGAATCCCCGGAGATTTCCGGGCATCTTTATGGAACGTGAGTAAACAGAGAAGCTTTCAATCAACGCTATGAAAATTCTTATCCCAACTCCACTTCGTCAGTACTCCGATAAGCAGGATGCCATCGAGGTCACGGCGGCCACCATCGGCCAGGCTCTGGACCAGCTCACGGCAAAGCATCCCGACCTGCGCCGTCATCTTTATAACGACGACGGCAAGCTGCGCGCTTTCGTCAACGTCTACCTCAACGATGAAGATATCCGCTACCTGCAGAAGGAAAATACGCCCGTCAAGGAAGGGGACACAGTCTCCATCGTGCCTTCCATCGCCGGGGGAAGGAACTGATGTCCCGAACCGGAGGGCCGGAAAAAGGCCTGTGCCTTTTACCCTCCCGGTGAAAGAATCCTGAATTCGAGCGTGCCATGGCTACCATTACTCAAGCTCCGCAAGTAACTCTCAACAACGAAGAAGTTCTTCGTTATTCGCGCCACCTCATCATGCCCGAAGTCGGCATGGAAGGGCAGCTCAAGATCAAGGCGGCCAAAGTTCTGTGCGTCGGCGCCGGCGGTCTGGGATCGCCCCTGGCGCTCTACCTCGGCGCCGCCGGCGTAGGCACCCTGGGCGTTGTCGATTTTGACGTGGTGGACTTCACCAACCTACAGCGCCAGATCATCCACACCACGGCCGATGTGGGCCGCAAGAAACTGGAGTCGGCGGCCAACAAGATCAAGGCCATCAACCCCAACGTCGAGGTCCGCGGATTCGACACTCACCTGAACAGCTCAAACGCTCTTGAGCTCTTCAGGCAGTTCGACATCATCGTGGATGGCACCGACAACTTCCCCACGCGCTACCTCGTGAACGATGCCTGCGTGCTCACCGGCAAGCCCAACGTCTATGGCTCGATCTTCCGCTTCGAGGGCCAGGTAAGCATCTTCGCCACCAAGGACGGCCCCTGCTACCGCTGCCTCTATCCCGAGCCGCCACCGCCCGGACTGGTTCCCTCCTGCGCCGAGGGCGGCGTGCTCGGAATCCTTCCCGGACTCGTCGGCGTAATGCAGGCCACCGAAGCCATCAAGCTGATCCTGGGCGCGGGCGAGCCTCTCATCGGACGCCTCGTTCTCGTCGATGCGCTGGCCATGAAGTTCCGCGAACTCAAGCTGCGCAAGAACCCGGATTGCCCTGCCTGCGGCACTCATCCGACGGTCACCCAACTGATCGACTACAACCAATTCTGTGGAATACGTGGGGAGGAAAAACCCGTGGAGACTGGCGTTCCCGCCATCAGTGTCGAAGAACTCAAACAGCGCATGGATCGCGGAGACGATCTGTTTATCCTCGATGTGCGCGAACCGCACGAGTACCAGATTTGCAACCTCGGCGGACATCTCATCCCGCTCGGAGAACTTCCCAAGCGCCTGAATGAACTCGACTCCAGCCGCGAAATCGTCGCGCACTGCAAAGCCGGAGGACGCAGTGCCAAGGCCGTCGAGTTCCTGCGCCAGGCTGGCTTCCAAAAGGTGACGAACCTTACCGGAGGCGTGCTGGCCTGGGCGGACAAGATCGATCCCAAAATGCCCAAGTACTAAGTTTCCCTTTCACAAAAGAGAAAGCCCGGCTCCATCCCTCGACAGACGAGGGGCCGGGCTTTTCTTTTTTAGCTGAACTTCTGAGCTGGGCTTCTTTTGTGAACTTACTTTGTGAACTAACTTTACTAACTACTATCGTGAACGCTCTGCCTAAACTTCCAGCACGATCTTGCCCACGTTCTTCCGCTCCATCATGATGCGGTAAGCGTCCGCCGCTTTTTCCAGTGGAAGCGTGTGGCCAACCACGGGCTGCAAGATGCCGCCTTCAATCCAATGCGAGAGCCGCTCCCATGCCTCGATCATAATCTTCGGCTGCTCCGCCAGGCGGCTCAGCCAAAGCCCATGAACACTGGTGTTCCGCGCATACAGAATGCGCGGGTCCATCCGGCTTACACTTCCCGTGGCCGCCCCGTAGGTCACAACGCTTCCCAGGAACGCCAGGCAGCGCACGCTCTTCGCCGTGTGCTCGCCGCCCAGCATCTCGAACACCGCGTTCACTCCTTCGCCCGAAGTCAGCTCCGCGATCCTCTCTTCGTAGTCCTCCCGCGTGTAATTGATTCCATGGTCCAGACCAAGCTCACGGGCGCGAGTCAGTTTGGTCTCAGAGGATGCGGTCCCAAACATCTCCACTCCCAGCGCTCTTCCGATCTCCACGGCCGCTGTGCCCACGCCTCCGGCAACCGCGTGAATCAACACCCGCGGACGGGTGCGCGTCCCATGCTTTTCGCGCAACGCACTGCCTGGGTTCTTCCCCTCCGCTCCAGGAGTAAGCCCGGCCCGCCAGTAGGCAAACCATGCGGTGAAGTAGTTAACGGGAAAAGCCGCGGCCTGGGCAAAGCTGAAGCGCTCGGGCTTGGGCCATAACAATGCCCTCTTGGCTGCCACCTTGCCGGCAAAGGCTCCCCATTGCGTATAACCCATCACTGGCTCGCCAGTGGATTCCACCATCCCTGAAAATTCGCGCCCGGCAATGAAGGGCGGATCGGGCACACCAGAGTAGCCCCCGCTTGCGGAGATCAGGTCGGCAAAGTTCAGCCCCGCCGCGTGAACCTTAACCACAACCTCATCCGGGCGCGGCTGCGGATCGGGCTGCTCGCGCATCTCCAGGCCTTCGGGCCCTCCGGATCGCGCAACTACCATGGCTTTCATGGCGGGGATTATAGCAATCACCAGGCGGATATTCCGCGCCCTGCCCTGTCTCCCGAAAACCATTCGCTGGAGCCAGCACTCTAACTATATCCAGTGCGCCAGATGGAAAATGCGGAAGAACAAGGCTATTTGGAGTATCGCGACCTGATATCACGTCTCACTTTACACGTGCGCGGGGCGGGACTTCCGTGGTAT
>DASZRZ010000247.1:0-8581 GCA_035548935.1 Terriglobales bacterium | reverse complement strand
AGATGTACATTGCCATCGCCCCAATCGCCACCCCTGACAGCAGCATGGCAAGTTCGCTTGCCATCTCTCCCGTGCGCGAGCGTACCCGGATATTTAATGCGTTCTCCAACTGCCGGCGTCTCCGCTTCATTTCGCAACCCGCCATAACCGCCTCCTCGTACCAAAGATCCTTTATTCACCTCTTAGGATGCGTGCCCGCTCCCTCCGGGGGTCCCATGTTGTGGAAAAGTGGTGGACGAGCCTGTGTATTCCCGCCTCCCAATCCCTTGCCACCCGCCATTCGTGCGGTCTTGCAATCCTTGCTCTTGAACGCCTCATTTGCACCACGATTATGGGTTGACGTTACCCTGCTAGGAACTTAGATTTCTCACACACAAAAGGTCGGCTTCTTCCAGCCCCGCCGGCCAACCCTCATCGCCGCGCCCGCGATCTCAGGGACTTTACGGATTCGCTATTTGTTTGCTGTTGCCTCCGCTGGAGACATTCCCGGAATGGGAAGGAGGATTTCCCGTCCATAGGCCCTATAAATACAATATATGGGACTATGCTCTTGACAGACCCTATATGCGGCGGTACATTCGGACCCCCAAGGACATTTTGCGTGGCCCTCAAGACCTCCCAAAGTGCCGGGATTTGCCGGATATTTGGTAACCTTTGATCTTTCCCAACCAGGCCGTTTTCCCCTTGCCCCAGGGCGATCTCCGGTGTCGTTCCGCACCCCGGCGCATCGAATCCCAAGGGGGCATCTCCAGTAGGCGGCCAAGGCTCGGAATTGGCATAACCGCCGGCCCGCCGGCAAAACCTGCAAGCGAAATTCGTAAGCGAAATTGAGGATCCAAATGAGCGCAAGCCTGCCAGCCATCGTTCCCCCAGCGGCTCCCGTGCTTTCCCCCGCCCCAGTTGGGATCGAGAGGAATGTTCCGGAGCTGTGCGCGCCTGAGCCGTGTGCTCCTTATGAATATGAGAGCGGCTTGCCCGAGAGGATCGCATTCGCCGCGGACCAGCCCGGCTGGATTGCCCGGTCGCTGGGATCGGCTCCGGCCCCCATCACCGTGCCGCTTACGGAACGCATATTGAAGCTGCTCGATAGCAAGCTGCTCGATAACAAGGCCGGCAGCAGAAATTTCTAGCCCGGGAACTTTGAATTGTGGCCCCGGCCTGCCCGTGGCTAATGGCAAAAATCGGCCGTACGCGGCCCCAGTAAGCACCAAGGAATCAGGAGAAGCACCATGGCTGAGGTAAGCGAAAAAACTACAACAGCGGCAGCCGTTTCCGGCAAAGCCGCGCCCGTAACCCCCAAAAAGAACGCCCCCGGGCTTACCTTCCGCCGTCTCTTCACCAAGGCCGGAATCTCACCCTACGACGTGATCGAGTGGGAGCGCCGCACCGCTCTGATTACCGACGCCTCCGGCAAGACGATCTTCGAGCAGAAAGACGTGGAGGTTCCCAAGGACTGGTCCATGACCGCCACCAACATCGTGGCCAGCAAGTATCTCCACGGACAGATCGGCACTCCCGAGCGTGAAACCGGCGTCCGCCAGCTCGTTGCCCGCGTTGCCGAGACCATTACCGCGTGGGGAAAGCAGGGCGGCTACTTCCATAGCGCCGACGATGCTCAGATCTTCCACGACGAACTCGCTCACCTGCTGCTCAATCAGATGATGGCCTTTAACTCGCCCGTCTGGTTCAACGTCGGATGCGACCGCATCGAGCCCGATTCCGACGCTGCCAACTGGCACTGGAATCCCCAGACCCAGAACGTCGAATTTACCCATACCGGCTACAAGCACCCGCAGTGCTCGGCCTGCTTCATCAACTCCGTGCAGGACTCCATGGAGTCCATCATGAGCCTCGCCCGCACCGAGGCCATGCTCTTCAAATGGGGCTCCGGCACGGGCTCCAACCTCAGCAGCCTGCGCGGCTCCTCCGAGCAGCTCTCCGGCGGAGGCACCGCCTCCGGCCCACTCAGTTTCATGAAGGGCTTCGATGCCTTTGCAGGCGTCATCAAGTCCGGCGGCAAAACCCGCCGCGCCGCCAAGATGGTCATCCTCAACATCGACCATCCCGATATTGAGCACTTCATCGACTGCAAGATGATCGAGGAGCGCAAAGCCCACGCCCTCATGGCCCAGGGATACGACGGCTCTTCTCCCGACTCAGACGCCTACAGCTCCATCTTCTTCCAGAACGCCAACAACTCCGTCCGCGTGACCGACGAGTTTATGGCCGCCGTGGAGTCCGATGGAACCTTCTCTACCCACACCGTCCGCAATCCCGAGCCGGTCAAGACCTATCGCGCCCGCGACCTCATGCAGCGCCTCTCGGAAGCCACCTGGCACTGCGGCGATCCCGGCATGCAATACGACACCACTATCAATCGCTGGCACACGTCCAAGAACACCGCGCGCATCAACGCTTCCAATCCTTGCTCCGAATATATGTTCCTGGATGATTCGGCTTGCAACCTGGCTTCGTTGAACCTCATGAAGTTCGCGCCCAGCGGCACCTTTGACGTTGAGGCCTATCGCCACGCCGTTGATGTCACCATCACCGCTCAGGAGATCGTCGTCGATTTCGCGGGATATCCCACCGAGTCCATCATGCGCAACTCGCATGACTATCGTCCCCTCGGGCTGGGCTATGCCAACCTGGGTGCTCTGCTCATGGCCGCGGGCCTGCCTTACGACTCCGACGCTGGACGCGACTATGCCGCCTGTGTCACCGCCATCATGTGCGGACAGGCTTATCTCCAGTCGTCGCGCATCGCCGAGCTTTGCCCGCCGCTGGCGCCCTCCAGCGATCCGGTCAAGACACGCCTGCGCGTGCTCGACCCCGCTGCCATGCCCGGCGCCGCCTGCCCCGGCTTCTACATCAACCGCGAGCCCTTTCTTGATGTCATCCGCATGCACCGCGCGGAGGTCAACAAGATCGGCACATCGCTCACCACCCCGGCAGCATCCTCCACGGCAAGAAATCAGCTGCCCGATCTCATCGAAGCCTCACGCAATACATGGGATCAGGCGCTTGCCCACGGCGAGCGTTTTGGCTACCGCAACTCGCAGGTCACCGTGCTGGCTCCCACCGGAACCATCGGTTTCATGATGGATTGCGACACCACCGGCATCGAGCCTGATCTTGCCCTGGTCAAATACAAGAAGCTTTCCGGCGGCGGCATGATCAAGATCGTCAATAACACCGTTCCTGCCGCGCTCTTCAAGCTGGGATACGCCGATGAGCAGTGCAACGCCATCGTCAGCTACATCGACGCCACCGGCACTATCGAAGGCGCGCCCCATATCAAGGACGAGCATCTCGCCGTCTTCGATTGCAGCTTCCGGCCCGCCAAGGGCACCCGTGCCATTCACTACATGGGACACATCAAGATGATGGCCGCCACTCAGCCCTTCATCTCAGGAGCCATTTCCAAGACCGTTAACCTGCCCGAGTCCGCTTCGGTGGAAGATGTCTCCGAGGCCTATATGCAGTCGTGGAAGCTGGGCGTGAAGGCCGTCGCCATATACCGTGATGGCTGCAAGAAGTCGCAGCCCCTCAGCGCGGCGGGCTCCAAGACCGCCGAATCCCGTAAAGAAGACGCCGGGAAGAGTAACGAAACTCACGTGGAAACGGGGGTCCTCGCCCGTTCCGTAGAGCAACGTTTGCCGAGTGCTGAGGTCGCGGCCCTCAAGCCCGAAGGTCCCATTGACGCGCATGCCTCCGACGCTCCGCCGCTGGCCCGCCGCCACCGCCTGCCCGATGAACGCCGCTCGCTCACCCACAAGTTCAACGTGGGAGGGCACGAGGGCTATATCGTCGTCGGCGTCTATCCCGGCGGCCAGCCCGGCGAAATCTTCATCACCATGGCCAAGGAGGGCTCCACTGTTTCCGGCCTCATGGACAGCTTTGCCACCGCCATCTCCATCGCCCTGCAGCATGGGGTGACCTTGAAGCTGCTGTGCGACAAGTTCAAGCACACCCGCTTCGAGCCCAGCGGATGGAGCGGCAACTCCAACATCGGCTATGCCTCGTCGATCATGGACTACATCTTCCGCTGGCTCGAGGCCAAGTTCATCACCGGACAGCAACAGTTCCTCTTTCCGGAGATGAAGGCCATGCCCACCGCCGAGGAGATCGAAGGTGCGCGCCAGGTTATACAGGCCGCGGATTCCAGCAATGCAACCTCGGACACCAGCCCCGCTGACCCTAACCAGCGCCGCCTGTCGTTGGTACCAGAGAACAAAGTCTCCGAAAACAGGACCGCCACGGAGAAGACCCAGAAACTGGAAACCCCAATCCACGCCGGCACCGCCCTGCGCGAAATGGTGGACATGGGCGACGCCCCGTCGTGCCACGTCTGCGGCGCCATCATGGTCCGCAACGGAAGCTGCTTCCGCTGCATGAGCTGCGGCAGTACGAGCGGGTGCAGCTAACACCACAGTATTTTTTAAGTGTGGCTCGACGTTAAGAGGGTGGATTCAGCCGGGCTGATTTATCCGGGGAATAACTGTAAGTCTGCGGGCGCCCCATCCTTCGCGTGGCGAAGGGTGGGTGTGATCCTTCCTGATTCAAGGCAATCGAGACTACGCGGAGACCTCCGCCAAATGGAGGGTTATGGAAACTCCGCGTACTCCGGCCATTCCTCAAGGTCACACGAGCGCACGAAGAAGATGTGTCCCAGCATACAGACGTAGCCCGAGAGTCCCGTGGCAGTCTTGTCTGGCTCGCCCTCGGGGTTGACCGTGGCGCGATCCACCACGCGTTTTACGTCGAAGCCGTTACAAACCGGGCAAAGAGAAGGATCCCGCAAAATTTCCTCCGATGTGAAGCTGCGGCCCGTGCGGGGGTTGGGCTCTATCCACAATCGAAGGGTAGCCTTTCAGGGGGTCCCGGTCGAGATTACGCGGGGGACTTACTGAGGGTACGGTGGTCATGATCCGGAGCCGGGCTCCACGGCCAGGGCAAACGGAAGCCGCTCAGTTGATGGACTGTGAAACCTGCGCTGGAACGGCCAGAAGGTCGCTGGCGCGAACGAAGAAAATATGCCCTTCGTCGCAGATATATCCTTCGACGCCGCGCGCCATGCCATCGGTGGAGGAAGTTGTTACGCGAATGCTGCCTTTGGAGATGAACTGCTTCACTTCAAGGGTGGTGCAAATGGGGCAGAAAAGAGGATTTTCCTGCAACTTATCTTCTCCGTGGTGAGCGATGCTTCAGATCTTGCACGAGGGCTCTTTCCACATTCTCTTTCTTGATTTCTTCTCAAGCCAGACAGGAGCATAGGCTACGACCGGCTTTCTCTCCAGATTACTTTCTGTACGTTACCGGGGTAGCTGTACCGGAACCCGGCCTCCGGGGGTAAAAATCCGTCCGCAACAGGGGAAAGTCGAACGCGCTTCCCACATCGTGAGCTGGCCGTCTAATGCATAATGTTAGCCACGATCCGCCCAGAGAAGATTCTGCGCTTAATAAAGAGAGTTTCCCCATGAAGAAGAGCTTGGTTCCTGCAGGCCCGTTCAGAGCCCACCCGGCAATTTTCTGCCTGCTGCTGGTAATCGCATTGACCACCGCAGCGCTGCCCCAGGGCGGCACCGGGCAGGGTGCTGGAACGGTGCAGAGGCACCAGGACCCGGGGCTGCGTCCGGCGGTTCGCGAAACGACCGCGCCGCCCCAACAGGCAGGAGCGCCTGCGCGGAGCCGCGACGGGAATCCGGTGGCGCGTGGCGTGGCCGTTGGTCCAAGGCTGCAATACGAAAAGTACAAGCTGAAGAATGGCCTTGAGGTGATTCTTTCGGAGGATCACCGGCTTCCGCTGGTGTCGGTGAACGTGTGGTATCACGTCGGCCCGGCGAATGAGAGAGAAGGCCTCACGGGCTTCGCGCACCTGTTTGAGCACATGATGTTCCAGGGATCGCGCAACATCGACGAGCCCTTTAAGGTGCTGGAGGCTACGGGCGCAACCACCATCAACGGGACGACGGATTTTGATCGCACCAACTACTTCGAGACCGTGCCCTCCAACCAGCTTGAGACCGCGCTGTGGCTGGAAAGCGACCGCATGGGATTCCTGCTGGACAAGCTCGACGCCAAACAACTGGAGAACCAGCGCGACGTGGTTCGCAACGAACGGCGCGAGGGAGAGAACCGTCCTTATGAGCTGGTGGAGGAGGGAATGGTTCACACGCTGTTTCCCCGGACGCATCCGTATTACGCCAATGTGATCGGGTCGCATGCCGATATCGAAGCCGCTGAACTGGACGATGTGAGGGCGTTCTCCCGGCAGTTCTACACGCCCAACAATGCCAGCGTGGCGATTGTGGGCGACTTCGACCGGTCGAAGATCAAGCAGATTGTCGAGAAGTATTTCGGCGACATCCCGCCGGGACCTGCTGTGCCCAAAGTGCAGGCGTTGACTCCGCCCATTACCAGCGAACGTCGCAAGGTGGTTACGGACCAGGTGGAGCTGCCACGGGTGTACCTGGCATGGATTACCGATCCGATTTACAAGCCGGGAGATGCCGAGGCCGACATGCTGGCGGAGATTTTGGGAGGCGGCAAGTCGAGCCGTCTTTACAAGAAGCTGGTTTACGAGAAGCAGATTGCGCAGTCGGTGACGGCAAAGCAGGAGTCCCTGACCCTGGGTTCGGTGTTTGAAATTTCGGCGACAGCACGGACGGGAGTGACGCTGGAAGAGTTGGAGAGCGCCATCGACGAAGAACTGGACGCGATGCGGAGGTCCGGGCCAACGGCGGAGGAGATGGAGCGGGCGCGCAACACGATTGAGGCTTCGATCATACGAGGGCTGGAGACGCTGGGAGGATTCGGCGGCGTGGCCGACCGGCTGAACCAGTACAACCACTTTCTGGGCGATCCCGGCTACCTGGCGCAGGACCTGGCGCGCTACCAGAAAGCCAGCGCGGCTGCGGTACAGAAGGTGGCGGAAGAAGAGTTGGCGCGCAACCGGCGGGTGGTGGTGTACGGCGTACCCGGCGCGAAGGTGATTGAAGACGCTCCCAAGCGCACAGCGCAGACCAAAGACTCTGCGGCGGCGGAGGCGAGCGCACAAGCATCCGCCAGTGAGCAAGCATCAGCCAAAATACAAGCCTCAGCCAAAATACAAGCTTTAGCCAAAATAAATGACGCGTGGAGGGCTACACCGCCAACGCCGGGGGCGATTCCGAAATTCACACTGCCCACCGCGAAGAAGATTGTTCTGCCCAATGGGCTGACGATGCTGCTGGTGGAGCGGCACGGGCTTCCTGTGGTGTCGGCCAATGTGGTGCTTCTCAGTGGAGGCGATGCCAATCCCCTGAACAAGCCGGGCCTGGCGTCGTTTACGGCGGACATGCTCGACGAGGGCACCAGCAAGCGTACAGCGCCGCAGTTGGCCGACGACATCGCGAAGATTGGAGCGATGGTCTCCTCCGGTTCAGGAAGCGACTCTTCCACGGTGACCATGCGTGTTCTGAAGAAGAATGTGGATGCGGCGTTCGAGCTGCTGGCCGACGTAGCCCTGAATCCTTCGTTCACCCCGGAGGAATTGGAGCGGGTGCGAAAACAGCGGCTGGTGCAGCTGCTGCAAATGCGCGATAGTCCGGGGCAGTTGGCGACGCGGGTTTTCCAGCGCGTAGTCTTTGGCAGCCAGCATCCGTATGGATTCATCGATATCGGCACAGAAGATTCCAACAAGGCGATTACGCGAGAAGACTTGCAGGAGTTCTGGAGATCGAAGTATGTGCCTGGCAATGCGGCCCTGGTTGTAGCGGGCGACATTACGGAATCCGAATTGCGCGCGCTGGCCGCGAAGTATTTCGGTAAATGGCAGGGAAGCAGGCCCAGGTCAACGCTGATAGCGTGCGGCGGATGCACGGCAGGGAAGCGCCACATCGTTCTGGTGGACAAGCCCGGAGCGCCGCAGACGCAGCTTCGGATCGGGCAGATTGGACTGGAGCGCAAGAATCCCGATTACGTTCCGGTGGATGTGATGAACGCCGCGCTGGGCGGGAATTTTTCCAGCCGCATCAACATGAACCTGCGCGAGGAGCATGGATACACCTACGGCGCGTTTTCTGTATTCGCCTTCCGGCGCGTGCCAGGCCCGTTTTTTATCGGCGCGGGAATTCGCACCGATGCCACGGCGCCGGCGGTGGGCGAGGTGTTCAAGGAACTGGATCGCATGCGCAAGGAGCCGCTGAGCGCCCAGGAGCTTTCGCTCGCCAAGGATTCGATCTCCCGTTCCCTGCCGGGACTGTTCGAGACCAGCGCGTCCACGGCCGCGACGATTGGAAATTTGTTCATTTACGACCTGCCGCTGGATTATTACCGTGACCTGCCGTCCAGGGTGGACGCGGTCGATACCGCGCAGGTGCTGAAGATGGCGGACAAATACCTGACGCCGGAGAGCATGGTAATTGTCGCCGTAGGGGATCGCGCCAGGATCGAGCCGGAGTTGAAGAAACTGCAATTGGGCGACAGCGAGGTGCGGGACTTTGAGGGGAATGTGTGGAAGTAGGCGCAGAAGCCCGGCCAGTTGTGTCCGGGCTTCTGCGCTTGCTTTAGAAGAGTCTGTTTTTCGCCGCCAGTTTTA
>DASZRZ010000246.1:0-2456 GCA_035548935.1 Terriglobales bacterium | reverse complement strand
TCCGGCGCTATCATGCCCGCGCGCGCGCCCGACTCGATGCTCATATTGCACAGCGTCATGCGGCCCGCCATGGAGAGCGCACGGACTGCCTCCCCGGCATACTCCAGCACATAACCGCCACCGCCATCGGTGCCGATCTGTCCAATGATGCCGAGCGCCAGGTCCTTGGCGGTAACGCCTTCCGGCAACGCGCCCTTTACCAGTATCTGCATGGTGCGGGGCTTGTGCTGTTGCAGGCACTGCGTCGCCAGCACGTGCTCCACCTCGGAGGTGCCGATGCCAATAGCCAGAGACCCGAAAGCTCCGTGGGTCGAGGTATGACTGTCCCCGCAAACCACCGTCATTCCCGGCTGGGTCAGTCCTAGTTCCGGACCAATCACATGCACTATGCCCTGCTCGGCGGCATCCATGTCATACAAGCGGATTCCGAACTCCGCGCAGTTGCGCCGCAGAGCCTTGATCTGGGCCGCGGCGATCGGATCGGCGATGTCCACCCGGGGAAAGGTTGTGGGAGCGTTGTGATCGACGGTTGCCACCGTGAGATCGGGACGCCGTACACGGCGGTTCGCCTCCCGCAGTCCATCGAATGCCTGCGGCGTGGTGACCTCGTGGATCAGGTGAAGATCAATGAAGAGCAGCGCCGGAGCACCGGGCTCCTGGGCCACAACATGATCTTCCCAAAGCTTTTCGAAGAGAGTGCGAGGTTTTGACATCAGGGTTTCCCGTTTCGCGTTCCGCTTTTGCGGAAGTTCCGGCTATACCGCGTGATATGCGTGGCGGCGGTCCATGCGGTCCGCCAGCGCGCGTTCCACGGATTCTCCCATCTGTACCGTGCTGCTTACGGAAGAGGAGCCTCCCGGTCTGACAAGATCGGCGGTCCGGGCGCCGCGGTTCAGTGTCTCGGCAATGGCGCCCTCAATGTCCCGCGCCTCGTCTTCCAGCCGCGCCGCATAGCGCAACAGCAAAGCCCCGGTGGCAATTGCGCCCAGGGGATTGGCGATTCCCTTGCCCGCAATATCGGGAGCTGAACCGTGCACCGGCTCGAACAGCCCCACGGGCCCGCCGATACTGGCCGATGCCAGCATCCCCATCGAGCCGCTGATCACGGCGGATTCATCGGAGAGAATGTCGCCAAAAAGGTTTTCTGTAAGGATCACGTCGAAGCGCCCCGGAGTATTCACCAGGTGCATGGCGGCGGCATCCACGTACATATGGTCGAGCGTGACCTCGGGAAAATCTTTGGCTACGCGAGTCACGACTTTGCGCCATAGCTGCGAAGTTTCCAGCACATTTGCCTTGTCCACCGAGGTCAGCTTTTTACGGCGCAATGCCGCCTGTTCAAACGCGATTCGTGCAATCCGCTCAATCTCGGGATCGGAATAGCGCATGGTGTTATAGGCCGCTGGCGCACCGTTGGAGGCGGTATTGAAACCGCGCGGCTCGCCGTAATAAAGCCCGCCCAGCAATTCACGCACGACGAGAATATCGGCCCCGCGAACCACCTCCATTTTGAGCGGCGAACACTCCGCAATGGGTGCGTGGCAGACCGCCGGACGCAGGTTGGCGAAAGCTCCCAGGGCCTGCCGCAATGCCAGCAGCCCCGACTCCGGGCGCTTTTCGGGAGGAAGCGAATCGAACTCCGGCGAACCCACCGCGCCCAGAAGAACCGCGTCACTGTCGAGGCAGGCCTTCAGTGTGTCCCCAGGCAGTGGACTGCCCGCCGCGCGAATCCCCGCGCCTCCAACCGGCAGCTCTTGAAACTGAAAATCGTAACCGCAAATCTCCGCCAGCGAACGCAGGACTCGAACCGCCTGCCCAATCACCTCGGGACCAACCCCGTCTCCCGGCAGCACAGCAATTTTTAGCTTCGCAGCTGAAGTCATCAACCTTCCCGCACCTCGTCAAATTTTCCGGTTTTAGTTTCCCATTGCCTTGGCGGTACGGCTGTCGCTGCCATCGCCGGCTGTCGTAACCTTGCGCGTTAAAAGCGCCAGCAGGTCGCGATCATAGATATTCTTTTTGCGGTCGGCGAGCTCGGTAAACCGGAGGTACACCAGATCCAGCTCGTCGCCTTCCAGCGGATGTCCCAGTTCGGCAAAGCGCCGGGCCAGGGCATGGCGTCCGGAGTGCTTCCCCAGAACCAGGCGGTTCGAGGGTACCCCAACCGATTCCGGCGTCATGATCTCGTAGCAGAGGGGATTGCTCATCATTCCGTGCTGGTGAATGCCCGCCTCATGCGCGAATGCATTCGCCCCCACCACCGCCTTGTTGGGCTGGACCGGGCACTTCAGAACCTCCGACAGTGCCTGGCTGGTGGCATACAGGCGTTCCGCCTTAATGCCGGTCGTAAACGGCAACTTGTCGCCCCTTACGTTGATGGCTACTACAAGCTCTTCCAGCGCCGCGTTTCCGGCACGCTCGCCGATGCCATTCACCGTGCACTCCACCTGACGGGC
>DASZRZ010000245.1:0-7855 GCA_035548935.1 Terriglobales bacterium | reverse complement strand
TCGTCTGGAATCTCTCGACGGAAATCGTTGAGAACGCTTCCCAATGGGAAGCAAAGCGTGTGAAGAGGCGATTCCGTAATCCTTGCCTTCAGCCGCTCAAGGCGCGCAAGCGCCGTCCGGCAGCCCGTTAGGGCCGCCTACTAAAAAAGGAGCATTCCATGCCTCGCGTAAAACGCGGCACGAAACGTCGTGCCAAACGCAAAAAGATACTTGACCGCGCCAGCGGTTATTTCCTTACAAAATCGAAGCTCTACCGCTCAGCCAAAGAGTCCGTGGAACGGGCCCTGAAGTTTGCCTACTCCGGAAGGCGGCAGAAGAAGCGCCAGTACCGCTCGATCTGGATCGTGCGTATCTCCGCCGCATGCACGCTGAATGGGATGAGCTACAGCAAGTTCATCAACGGCTTGAAAAAGTCGGGCGTGGAGCTTGACCGCAAGATTCTTGCCGATCTGGCCGTGAAAGATCCCGCCGGATTCGCTAAATTGTGCGAGCAGGCAAAGACAGCTGCCAGCATTACAGCGGCATAACCGTTACGGCGGCGAAAATTCAGCGGCTTGAAATTTCAGGGTCTAATTTCAGGCTTTATTTCCAAAGCCACTGACGCCGCCCCGCTTTCCGGCCGAGAGGATACGCCGCAGGTCTGCCCATCATCCGCAAGCTGCTTGTGCAAGCAGCTTGCCGGAGTGCTCCCACAGTCCGGGAAAATGGTTCGGGCCTGTTGCTGAATCTTCATGTACACCCTCCCCAAACTCGATGACTTCTCTGCCACCGGCCTCGACAAGGCCGTAGGGGAGCTGAAGTCCGCGCTGGAATCGGAAGCTGCCGCGTTAAAGCATGAGGCGGAGTGGAAGGGCTTCCGCGACCGCTGGATGGCCCGTAAAAATGGCCTCCTCACCCAAATCAACGAAGGCTGGCTGAAGGCGGCCCCCGTGGAGGCAAAACGGGAGGTTGGGCGGCGGGTCAACGAGATCAAGACTCTCGTTGAGCAGACCGTGGAAGCCGCCCAGCAGGCCGCCGTTGGCGGCTCCGCCGCACAGCAGCTTGAGGCCGATGCCGTCGATGTCACTTTGCCCGGCATCCGCCCGCCGGTGGGAGTCGAGCACCCCATCGTGCGCACCATGAACGAAATCGTCGCGGTATTCCAGCGCATGGGTTACTCGGTCGCCGAAGGCCCTGAGGTCGAAAGCGATTACTACAACTTCGAGGCGCTCAACTTCCCTCCCAACCATCCCGCGCGCGATACCCAGGACACCATCTTTATCAGCGGACAAGAGGGAAAGCCTTCGCGAGAGCGCTTCCTGCTGCGCACGCATACCTCGCCGGTGCAGATTCGCTACATGGAGCAGCATAAGCCTCCCGTGCGTGTGGTCGCCCCGGGGCGCGTTTACCGGCGCGACACACCCGATGCCACTCATTCCCCCATGTTTCACCAGGTCGAGGGCCTTGCCGTCGATGAGGGCATCACCTTTGCCGATCTCAAGGGCACGCTCGACCACGCCATGAAGTCGCTGTTCGGATCGGCGGTCCGCACGCGATTCCGGCCATCGTTCTTTCCGTTTACGGAACCCAGCGCCGAGATGTTATTGAGCTGTCCGTTCTGCGGTGGTGGCGGCTGCCGCGTCTGCAAGCAAAGCGGCTGGATCGAGCTGCTGGGCGCCGGCATGGTGGACCCTGCGGTCTTCGCCTCTGCCGGCTACGATCCGGAAAAGGTCACTGGATTCGCCTTCGGTGTGGGTGTGGACCGGGTCGCCGCCCTGCGTTGGGACATCAATGACCTGCAATTATTCTTTCAGGGAGACGTGCGGTTTCTGGAGCAGTTCGCGTAGAACAGGCATTTGTGCGGAGTATGCGCCGCCTTGCATTTCATTTGTTGAAGCCGTTCATCAAGTCAGCGTCGAATGAAAATTCTTCCCAAATGGTTGCGTGAATTCGTCGATATCCCCGTCGATGATCACAATCTCGCCGATGGCCTTACCAATGCCGGAACCGCCGTGGAGGGCATGGAAACCATCGATGGCGAAACTGTCTTCGAAGTTGAGTTCACCGCGAACCGCGTTGACACCATGAATCACTACGGTGTGGCCCGCGAATGCGCCGCCATCTACGATCGCGAGCTCAGGCCCCTTGCCGTCAAGCTTTCCGGGCATCCCGCGAAAGAACCTGCGGCAATTCAAATCGAGATAGAAGCCCCCGACCTCTGTGCCCGCTACACCGCTCAGGTCGTCCGTAACGTGACAGTCGCGCCCTCTCCCGCGGATGTGGCCGCCCGGCTCAAGCTGATGGAATCGCGCTCCATCAGCAATATCGCCGACGCCAGCAACTACACCCTTCTGGAGATGGGGCACCCCACCCACTGCTTCGATCTCGACAAGCTTGAGGGCGGGAAAGTCATCGTCCGGCAGGCCCGCGGGGGAGAAAAACTGCGCACTCTCGATGGCGTGGAACGCATTCTTAACCCCGAAGATCTTGTGATCGCCGATGCCTCCAAACCAGTGGCGCTGGCGGGCGTGATGGGCGGATTGGACTCCATGATCACCGCCGCCACCCGCAACGTGCTGATCGAATCCGCGTGGTTCGAACCCGCCGGGATTCGCAAGACAGCCCGCCGCCACGGTATGCATACCGAGGCCTCGCACCGCTTTGAGCGCGGAGCCGATATCGGCATCACCTCTACGGCATGTGCGCTGGTTGCCATGCGCGCCGTCGATTGGGCGGGTGGGGTGATCTCCGGCGCGGAGATTGACGAATACCCGCGAAAAGCCCTCCGTTCAACCATCGCGCTGCGCGGCAGCCAGATCACGCGGGTGCTGGGCGCAAGCATCCCCGAGCAGGAAACCGGGCGCATCCTTCGCCATTTAGGTTTTGGAATTACGCCAGACCCTGCCGTCTCGGGCGCGCCGCCTGCCGGCTTCGCCATTCAGGTTCCCATCTGGCGTCTGGATGTCGAACGCGAGATCGACCTCGTGGAAGAGGTCGCCCGAATTTACGGCTTCAACCGGATTCCCACTACACTGCCCCCCTTTCATGGATCGGTCGAAGAGCTTCCCGGTTCGCGCAAGAGCGAGCGGATGCGTCGTACTCTATTGTCCCTGGGCTACAGTGAGGCCGTCTCGCTGGCTTTCATCTCCCGGGCCGACGCCGCTGCCTTCACCTCCGCCCCAGCCGTGGAGCTGGCAAACGCCGTCAATGACGAGGCTCCGCTGCTGCGCAACTCCATGCTTCCCGGCATGGTGGGCATGCTCGCCTGGAACCTTAATCGCGGAAATAACCATGCCCGCCTCTTTGAAAGCGGACATATCTTCCAGAACTCCGGCAACTCACTGACGGAGTCGCCCATGCTCTGCATCGGAGCCACGGGCAGCGCGCTGGCCGCAAGCGTTCATCAGCCGGAGCGTGCTTATTCCTTCTTTGATCTCAAGGGAACGATCGAGTCCCTGCTCGCGGCCTTCCAATGCGAATCACTGACCTTCGAAAATCTGTCCGGTGGAAGCTCACAGGCGGGAAGCGACTGCCTTCATCCAACCAGATCGGCATGCGCTGTTATGGATGGCATCGTGGTGGCTCGATTCGGACAGATTCATCCTCAAGCTGCTGCCGTCCGCAAGCTCCGGCAAGAGGTTTACCTGGCGGAGATCGATCTGGAGGCGCTCTTCCGGCATGCCCTCAGGGAACCCAAATATCGCGAGATTCCCCGCTATCCGGCGGTCGAGCGCGACTTTTCGTTTCTCTTTGGTCAGGAGGTTAAATGGAAGCGCATCCATTCCGCCATCAGGGCCCTGCAGATTGCGGAGTTGCAGGCGGTGACTCCTGTCGAGATTTTCCGTGGCGGAAAAGTCGCTGCCGGAAGTTATTCCTTGCTGCTGCGTGTTACCTTCCAGTCATCCAGCCGCACTTTGCGCGACGATGAGGCACTTCTGTGGTCTTCGCAAATCACGCAGGCGCTGGAAGCTCTAGGCGGTAAATTGCGCTCCTGAGGCGGTCATGAAACGTGGAAGTGTTGCCAGCGCCATAACGAAGAGCGCACTGATTGCGACAGGTTTAACCTGTGGCCTGCTCCTCGCAGTGATCGTCGGCGACATTCATAACGACCGTGCCTACCATCTCACTCTCACGGGCCCGGTTACCGTATATGCTGATCCCGTGATTCCTGATTCCATTCACATCAACCCGGCTGTGACCATGCTGGGACCGCAGGATTCTGTCGAGGTCCGCAGGATCGATCGCGATGCCGGATGGGTTCGCGTCCGCCTGACCGATGGCCGCGAGGGCTACATCTTCCTCGACGCGAAAATCCGCCTGACCCGGGAGTAGATCCCTCCTCCTGCGCCTTAGTCCGCTCCTCCAGACAAGACGGCAAAAAATCTCGAATGCCGGGCCGGAACGCTGGTTTTTCACAACGCATCGTAGGCTATACTCCCGCTGTACTGCCGTGATTCTGCGCAGTCGCTGATCAATTCACGTCGTGAGGAATTCTGAAAAATGTCCGTAAAGGCTATCCGGGAAATCCCCGCCGAAATCTCAGCCGACGATTTTCACTCTCTGGAAGAAAAGGTGTACCGCACGATTGAACTGCTTAAGGGAGCGCGTGAGGCCAAGGCAGCCGCGGAGCGCGACACCCAGCGCATGCGCGAGCAACTGGAGTTGCGCGAGGAAGAGATCGAAGCCATGCGCAGCGAAATGGTGAGCCTCCGCCGCGACCGCGAAGAGGTGCGCGGCCGCATCGAAAAGATGCTGCGCCAAATTGATCAATTGACGCCGCAGGAATCCGAGGCATAATCGACTCATCACTGCAATCCCACGGTTGCGGGAATCTGCGCGGCGTTCGTGCCGTCAGCGTTCCGGCCTTCGGAACCGGGTGACGGACCCGTTCCCTTCAATCAGGATCCATGCAGCTCCGGCGCAAGCCGGTATCAAGGAGGACGGTTGAGCCAGCCAAACAACGGCAGCATTCGAGTGGAAATTTTCGACCAGGCCTATCAGCTTCGCGGCCCCGATCCGGAATACATCTTCAAGCTGGCGGAATATGTTGATTTGAAGATGCGCGCCGTCTCCCAGCAGACCTCCACCGTGGACTCGCTGCGGCTGGCGGTGCTGGCGGCCCTGAACATCGCCGACGAGTACCACATCCTCAAGCGGAAATACGATGCCGTCTCCGGCGAACTCCAGCAGCGTACAACCTCTCTTGCGGGCGCGCTGGATGAGGTGCTGGAAGATACTCGCGTCGCGGTCTAGCCCGGCATTTGCCGGTTCGCGCTTCCCTGCCTTCAGGGCAAACCACAGGCCCCTCTTGTCCCGCGCTTGTCCAGTAGATTCACCTCACGAAATCCGCCCACATCAATCCAAAGGGCTAGCCCTTACTTGCAAAACGCCTGCCACAATTTTTGTTTCGCCCACTTGCAAAGTCTTTTGCGCTTCCCTAGCATCCAATGAGTAGCCGGCCTGCAAAGCATGTGATGGTGGCAACCGCATTTTGAACCAACACCTCAATGAACGGGGGCCCGACTCGTATTAGATCCGGTGTGCAACGTTCCGCCATGCGGAAATGCCTGAAGGATCTCGGAGGGCTCCCCCCTTAACGGGACGGTTCATTGACGGCCCACCACACCGCTGCGCGGACCGGCTGCTTTGTCTTTTTGAAACAACCGCCCTTGCAAATAGCAGTTATAACTGGTGTCCAAACTTTGGACACCGGATCGCAGGCGGTGGTTCCCCCAAACAGACGGGCTTCTTTTTTTATCTCTCGTTTCATCTCTCGTTCCTGTGCCCTCTGGTTCCCCGCGCACTCCGCTCCTTATGTTGATAAACTAGAATTGAATTTTCAGTTTTTTGCGCCGGGACTGGCGCCTACATATTCCGTGTTTCCGCATCTCTTCCATCTCGGCACCTTTGGCGTACCCTCCTACGGATTGCTCGTCGCAATCGGCGTAACCACGGGCCTGTTTACTGCCGTGCGGATGGGCCGTCTACAGGGCTTGAATGGCGAGCGCATGTGGGATCTGGGCGTCTTCGTGGTGCTTGCGGCAATCGTCGGGGCCAAGCTGCTGCTGATCGTCAACGACTTTGGTTGGTACTCCCAGCATCCCCGCGAGATTTTCAGCCTGTCCACGCTTCAGGCAGGCGGCGTTTTTTATGGCGGCCTTCTTGCCGCGATTCTGGTTTCCGCGTTGTACATGCGGGCCCACCACATGCCGTGGTTGCGCACCGCCGATGCCTTCGCTCCGGGCCTTGCCCTGGGCCACGCCATCGGACGCATCGGGTGCTTCGCCGCCGGTTGCTGCTATGGCAGTCCGACCACGTCATGGTGGGGCGTCACCTTCACCAATCCCACGGCCAATGAGATTTCCGGCACGCCTTTGAACGTGCCTCTCCACCCCACCCAGCTGCTGGAATCGGTCGTGGAACTGGCTAATTTCCTCGTGCTGGCATGGATGATCCGGCACAAAAAATTCGAGGGCCAGATCATCGGGGCCTATCTGTTCCTTTACGGCGTTGCCCGCTACTTCATGGAGTTCCTGCGGGGCGATCCCGATCGCGGCTCGGTCTTCGGAGGCGCCATGACCGGCACCCAATTTATCTCGATTCTGCTCGTGCTCACCGGCGGCGTCTTATGGCTGCGCCGGGCGGAAATCCAGCAACCAGCGGTGGCCAAGGCCGCGCGATAGTTCTCACGCCCTGTATATCCATGCCTGAAGCCAACATTTTGCGGCCCACCTCGGAAGACACCGGAAAACGGCTGGATCAGTATTTAACCGCCAACCTCTCCGATGTGAGCCGTGCCCGCGTCCAACAGCTCATTGAATCGGAAAATGTACTGGTCGATGGCCTTGCCGCGAAACCTTCCTTGCGGCTTCGCGGCGGCGAGGAAGTGCAGGTGCTCGGCCAAGCGGAGCGTCCACCCCTGCGCGCCATGGCGGAAGATATTCCTCTCGACGTTGTTTATGAGGACGACGATCTCGCCATCGTCAACAAGCCTGCCGGAATGATGGTCCACGCGGGTGCGGGAGCCACCGACGACGCCCGCAATCAGGGCACACTGGTCAATGCCCTGCTCCACCGCTTCGGAGCCATGTCCGGCGTGGGAGGGGATTTACGTCCCGGAATCGTCCACCGTCTCGACCGCATGACCAGCGGATTGATGGTGGTCGCAAAAAACGACTCCTCGCATCGCAACCTGGGAGAGCAGTTTTCCAGCCGCAATGTAAAGAAGTCCTATATCGCCCTGGCGCACGGCAGGTTCAAGGAGCAGAGCGGCAAGATCGAGTCCGCCATCAGCCGTGACTCTGTGCGGCGAATCCGCATGACCACGCGCCGCCGGACGGGCCGCCAGGCCATTACCCGCTACCGCGTTGTCGAAACCATCGAGTCCCGCTACGGATGCTTCACGCTTCTGGAACTGCACATCGAAACCGGACGCACCCACCAGATACGCGTCCACCTTTCCTCGCTCGGACATCCCGTTGTAGGCGACACCCTCTACGGGGCTCCGCGACTGCTGCGCGCCGAAACTCAGCCCTTCCAACAGGGCAGAGGACTTGGCCGCCAGAAGCAGGAGTTCCCGCCTTTGCCTGCTCCCGGCAGAAATTTCCTCCACTCCGCGGCCATTGAACTGACACATCCACGCACCGGCGTACTGCTGTCGTTCCGCCGCGACCTGCCCGAAGAGCTAAGTGCCTTCCTGCAACAGCTCAAACAGGAAAAACATCAGCAAGCTCCCTCGGAATAAGAAAAGAAAAGTAAAAAGTTAAAGGAAAAGACAGACTCTGACCCGCCACGGGCCCGCCCGCTGCGCCTGCGAATATAATGAAATCCAATGAGGGTTCGCGAAGCTTATTCCCTAATTCCGGTGGTAGCCATG
>DASZRZ010000244.1:0-24360 GCA_035548935.1 Terriglobales bacterium | reverse complement strand
GGATGGATGAAGCCAGATTTTTAGGTTTGCTGAGAGGCTGACGCCGTCCTACTCCTGCTTTTGAGGAGCAGACTTGGAACCGTCTTTCTCGGGGGACGGATGCTCTTCGTAGATCGAATACTGCTCCTGCGGCTTTCTGATCTGGATCGCGATCTCTTCGGTAGGCTCGTCAATATCATGGTCGGAGCCGTAGGTCTGGAAGCCGCGGGCGAGCACCTGTATTCGAAGCTTGCCGTAGGGAGCACCACGAAACTCGGCCATACCCTCTGAATCGGTCTTAAGCTGCAAACCGCCGCTGCGATCCATTTTTCCGCTCTTGCTCACCGGGTGCAGCACGATACTGGCATTGCGCACGGGCTTACCGGTGTCTTCGCGGGTAACGCTGAATTTGAGATCGGCGAATTTGTCCTCCGCCAGGGCGAGGCAGCTTATCGCCAGCAGGCAGGAGAGTGCCAGCTTCCTTAGGGCGAAACCCTTCGTGTCCAGGCTCCTCATAGCCAAATTGTAAGCACGAAAAGGGCGGTTGTCATCTATTGGAACTTCCTCCGTGGAGCCCCCTGCCGGTGTGATTTAATGACCAGTTCGGCAGGCCGCTTTTTCCAAATCTGCCGGTGGCTGATATCACCATGAAGATTGAAAAGGGCACGGTTCGTGCGCCCGAAATTGGAAGAATGTGGTTCAACTCTCCTCCCCTAAGCCTGCGGCAGCTGCGGGGCAAGGTGGTGCTGATCGATTTCTGGGACTACACATGCGTGAACTGCCTGCGCACCCTGCCCTACCTTAAAGCCTGGCATGAGAAATATTCCGCCAAAGGATTGGTAGTCATAGGGATACATACCCCTGAATTCACCTTCGCCCAGTATGAGAGTAACGTGGAGCGCGGAATCCGGGAGTTCGGACTCGAGTATCCCGTGGTCTCCGATCATAACTATGAGCTTTGGAAGGCCTTTGCCAACCGGGCCTGGCCCTCCAAGTACCTGATCGACAAGGATGGATATGCCCGCTATGCCCATATGGGCGAGGGTGCGTATCAGGAGACCGAGCGGGAGATTCAGGGGTTGTTGCGCGAGGCCGATCCCCGGGTGGAGCTTCCGCCGCTCATGGAGCCGTTGCGTCCGGAGGATTATCCCGGAGCAGTTTGTTTTCAGGCCTCACCCGAGCTTTACCTGGGCCACCGTCGCGGGCGAATCGGTAATTCCGATGGCTTTCAGGAAGATCGCAGCGCGGACTACGCTCTCCCCTTCGCGGCCCCGGCAGAGGCACAGGAGGGAGTGTTCTATCTCGCCGGAAGATGGTCATCCACGGCGGAGTTTGTAGAGTCGGCGGCGGGAGCCGAGGAGAGCCGGATCGTGCTGCGATATTCAGCTGCGGCGGTCAATGTAGTCATGGCGGCAAACCGTACATCGTCCGCCGAGGTGTTTGTCCGGCAGGATGGACAGTCCTTAAGCAGAGCGCTTGCGACCCCGGATATTTCGTTCGGTGCCGCCAGCCAGTCAGAAGAGAGCGCACTGGTGGTAACTCGACCCCGGATGTATGCACTGCTCGACAATGGCAGCTTCGGAGAGCACACCTTGGAGTTGACCTGCAGCACGCCGGGGGTGGCTGTGTACGCCTTCACTTTTACGGGATGCGTTTCGAAACCAGGTAGACAGGACAAGGGCCAATGAAGCAAGTGGTGGCGGCTTTCATCGTCAAGGAAGGAAAGATTCTGATCTGCCAGCGGACGAAGTATCAGCCGCTTCCGCTGAAGTGGGAGTTCCCCGGGGGCAAGATCGAGACCGGAGAGCAGCCCCGCGACGCTTTGCGGCGCGAGTTGGACGAAGAGCTGGGGATTGATGCCAGTGTTGGAGAAGAAAAGGCGCGCATTCGGCATACCTATCAGAATGGCGGGTCCGTGGAGCTGCGCTTTTACATGGTTGAGGATTACAAGGGTGAGATTGAAAATCGCATCTTTCGCGATGTGCGCTGGGTAAACCCCGCGGAGCTGCCTGACTATGACTTCCTGGCCGCCGATGCCGGGCTGGTGCGCGACATCGCCGCTGGCAGAGTGCTGGATTTTTCTCCCGGCAAAGAAACCGGCGCGTCCTCTGCCGGCGCTGAGCCCGTCATCGAGTAGCGACCCGGTGCTTACCATCCGGCCTCGAAATGGGGCGTGGTAGCATCGGATTCTGAAGTATTGGGGGCCTGAAGCGTGCGTATTCTGTTTGTTGGCGACATCTTTGGCAAACCGGGGCGAATGATCTGCAAGCAGCTGCTGCCGGAGATGGTTTCCGCTCACAAAGTGGACCTTTTGATCGCCAATGGCGAAAACGCCGCCGGTGGCTTTGGACTCACCCCGGCAATCGTGGACGAATTATTTGACCTCGGCGTCAACGTGCTCACCACGGGGAACCATGTGTGGGACAAGCGCGAGATCATCGACTTTTTTGAGTCGGGTGAAGGCGGAGCGGCGCGGGTGTTGCGTCCGGCGAATTACCCCCCCGGCACACCGGGACACGGCGTCTATGAGGGCAAGACCCGGGCTGGCGTTCCCTATGCCGTGATTAACCTGCAAGGCCGCGTCTTCCTTCCCGACAATGACGATCCCTTCCGCAAAATGGATGAACTGCTCCAGCAGATTCAGGCCAAAGTGGTTTTCGTGGACTTCCATGCCGAAGCCACGTCGGAAAAGGTGGCGATGGGATGGTACCTGGATGGCCGGGTTACAGCCATGGTGGGCACGCATACGCACATCCCAACGGCGGATACGCGGATTCTCCCCAAGGGCACGGCTTACCAGACGGATTGCGGGATGACCGGGCCCTATGACAGCGTAATCGGCGTGCAAAAAGAGCTGGTGTTACAGCGCTTCCTAACGCAGATGCCGGCCCGGTGGGAAGCCGCACAGGGCGAGGCGCAGCTCTGCGCCGTGTTGATCGATTGCGACGAGAATTCCGGACGGGCCACCGCTGTCGAGCGCATCATGCTTCCCGGTTGGAACGCCTGATGGTTCCCCCGTTGCCATCCACGCCCGGCGGGAACGTGCTTCCAGAGGTGGACGCTTATCTCTTCGACATCGACGGCACGCTTCTCAACGTAAGCGACGCGACCCACTACTTCGCCTTCCTGAATGCCATGCGCAGCGTGTTTGGGGTGGAGTGCAATCTTGACGGCGTGCCTGTTCATGGCAACACGGATGTGGGCATTCTGAGGGCATCGCTCGCCCAGAGCGGAGTCTCCGATGAGCTTTTCGTCTCTCGGATCGGCCAGGCCATGGAGCAGATGTGCGCGGAGGTGGTTCGCAATGCCGCCGATCTCCGGGCCGTGCCATGCTCTTCGGTGCGCGTTCTGTTGGAGCACCTGCATGGGGCGGGTAGGTTAATGGGAATCGTAACCGGCAACCTGGAAGCCATCGGCTGGGCGAAACTGCGGGCTGCCGGTCTGCAGGACTTCTTTCACTTCGGATGCTTTAGTGGGCCGCTTGCAAATGTTGCTGAAACATCGTCCCCGGCAATGCTGGAGAGGCGTGTGGATATCCTGAAGCTGGGCGTGGAAGAGGTGAAGCGCAGGCTGGGCGCGGATGCGACCGTTTGCGCCGTGGGAGATACTCCGAGAGATATCGAGGCGGCGCGGGATTTGGGTATCCCCATTGTCGCGGTGGCAACCGGAATCTATTCCGTGGATCAACTGCAGAAATTGGGTCCCGATTTGTGTGTTCGATCCTGCGAAGAGATCGAGGGCTTCCCTTTTCATGGCCGCTGACTTCATGGATATTGTTGCCTGGACAACGAAGAACTACAGCAGTTCCCTGCGTACGATGCTCTGCCAGCCGTTACAATGAGCGGGAGTTAAGATGGCGTGTCCCTTCTTCATGCCGGTGGAGCGCATGGATTCCAGCCTCTGGCCCCATGCTGCCCGCTTGCCCCTGGGTGCGGGGTGGAGCGGACGCTGTACCGCGCAATCCGCGGAGGGTGGGATGCCCAGCGAACAGAATCTGCGTGAGTACTGCAATCTGGGATATGCCCGCAATTGCGGCAGGCTTCCGACGGAGCGGGCGGCGGATGCGGTAAGGTTTGGCGTGGTCTACGACCGGCAGGGAGAGATCGCGGTGCAATATGTGATGGAGATCGCCTACCGGCCTGGCTCCCATGGGCGGCTGCTCTATAACATCTCCTCAAATTCGTGGGAGCGGGAGCATGACGACAGCAGAATTCAGAGGATGGCTGGGTGCTACCTCGAAGCATACCTGCTCAGGCGGCAAGCAGCATCGGAAGAGATTGCAGACGTTCATCCGGTGAAAGTCCGGAAGCTTTCATTATGACCATGGAAAACAAACTCGCACCGCGCAGCGTTCGCGAATCTTTATCGGAAACCGCGTATCCGGTTCTCCCCAACGACACCAATGCGCTCAATGGACTGCTTGGCGGCACCCTGATGCATTGGATCGATCTGGCGGCGGCCATGGCGGCGCACCGCCATTCGCGCAACTATGTGGTGACGGCCTCCATCGAGCACCTGGATTTTTTGACCACGGTTCATGTAGGCGACCTGGTGATTTTGCGAGCGTCGGTGAACCGCGCCTTCCGAACGTCGATGGAGATCGGGGTAAAGGTATGGGTGGAGAACTTCATGGCGGGTACACGCCACCATGTCAGCTCGGCATATCTGACTTTCGTTGCTGTGGACCGGGAGGGAAACCGGCTTCCGGTACCCCAGATTATCCCCGAAACAGAGGATGAAAAGCGCCGTTATGAAGAGGCCGGCAAACGCCGCGAGACACGGCTGGCAGAGATGCAGCGAAAGCGCGCGGCAAAGAGTTAGCCCGCAATCAAAACCAAAACAGGACATTCAGAGAGCTTCCGTCGACGGAAGCTCCACGGGAGAAATATGGACCGAGTGGAGATTTTGAAGCAGTTTCTGGCCGAAAATCCCAACGATTCCTTTGCGCGTTATGGTCTGGCCATGGAGTATTCGAACTCCGGGCAAAAAGAAATTGCGCTGCAGGAGTTTCAGAAAATCGTGGAGGCTAACGCCGACTACGTACCCGCCTACCAGATGGCCGGACAAATGCTCTCCGAGGAAGATCGGCCAGACGACGCGCGCCAATGGTTCAACCAGGGGATTGCAGCTGCGCGGCGCACGGGCAACATGAAGGCAATGTCGGAGATGCAGGGACTTCTCGATATCCTGGGGTAACGAAGACCGATTACCGTTTCAGGTTTTAACCGCCTCATCCCTGCCGCAGTACGGAATCTATTTCTTAGGCGCAAGAATCACGCGCAGATCATGCCCCGTCATCTGCGAAGGTTGGGCGATTCCCAACATTCCAAGAATGGTGGGTGAGATGTCCTGAAGAGAGCCATCCGGGCGCAGGTAAAATCCCGGTTGATTCGGGATAGCCGCCGGCGTCACACCCATATTTTGACCATCCGTCGCAATAATGAGCGGCACGGGGTTCGTGGTGTGAGCGGTTTGAGGGCCACCGGTTCCGGGATCGATCATCTGCTCGGCATTGCCGTGGTCTGCGGTAACCAGCAGCGCTCCGCCACGCTGACGGACGGCCTGATAGATGCGTCCCAGGTTGAAGTCAACAGCTTCCACCGCCTTGACTGTAGGCAGGATTTGGCCGGAGTGTCCCACCATGTCGGCGTTGGCAAAGTTCACAATAATGACGTCGAATGCCCCTTTCTCGATGGCATCGACCACGGTATCCGCGATTCCCGACGCATTCATCTCCGGCTGCAGATCGTAGGTCGCCACCTTGGGAGATGGAACCATGGAGCGCTCCTCTCCCTTGAAAGGCTCTTCGACCCCTCCGTTGAAAAAATAGGTTACGTGGGCATACTTCTCGGTTTCCGCCACGCGCAGATTGCGTAGGGAGTTCGCAGCCATGATGTTGGCCAGAATGTTGTCGAGCGACTCGGGGGGCAGCACCGTGGGTAGCGCGAACTGCTTGTCGTAGCGGGTCATGCACACGTAATGAAGATTGCGCGGAGTTTCGCCGCGAGGGATGGCGGCATCGAGAGCTTCGGCATCGGGCAGCTCCCGTCCGGCATCCCTGGTTATGCCGCTTTCGCGGCACAGGGCGCGTGTAATCTGGCGGGCGCGGTCGGCCCGGTAGTTGAAGCAGATGCAGGAATCGTCCTCCCGGATTGTTCCGATGGGCTCGCCGCGGTTATCGGTGCAGACAAAGGGAGGGATAAATTCGTCCGTCACGTTGCGGTTGTAAGAGTCGCGGATTCCCTGCACCGCATCGATAAACCGTCCGCCTTCGCCGTTCCCCTGCACCATGGCGTGAAATGTTTTTCCGATGCGCTCCCAGCGGCGGTCGCGATCCATGGCGAAGTAGCGCCCGCTCACGCTGGCGACCTTGCCAACGGAGTACTCGCGCATCTTCTGCTGCAACTGCGAAACATATCCCGCGCCAGAGGTCGGCAAAGTATCGCGGCCATCGGTGAAGCAGTGGACGAAGGTGCGGTCCACACCGTTATCCCGGGCCATACGCAACAGGGCGAACAGGTGATTCTGGTGCGAGTGCACTCCACCGTCGGAATCGAGCCCGAACAGGTGCAACCGCCGGCCGCCGTTACGCGCGTTCTTCATGGCGGCGAGCAGCGCAGGGTTGCTGAAAAACTCTCCGTTGTGGATGGCAAGATCGAGGCGGGTGATATCCATGTAAACCACCCGTCCGGCGCCGATATTCAAATGCCCCACCTCGCTGTTTCCCATCTGCCCGTCGGGCAGTCCCACGGACCGTCCGCTGGTCTGAATGAGCGTATTGGGAAAATCGTGAAGGAGCCGGTCGTACGTTGGCTTGCGGGCCAGGGAGATTGCGTTGGAGGCCGAGGGCGGAGCATAGCCCCAGCCATCGAGGATAACCAGAACCAGTGGTTTGGGACGGACAGGCATGCTATCTCCTGGGCGGCAACCGCTTATAGTAGCGGCTTGCAAGGTCCAATTCCAAGTGGGGGATTCGGTTCTTCGAAGCGGGGTTGAATGTTACTTTGAAAACCGCTGTTCCTTCCACGGATCGCCGTAATTGTGATACCCGTTCTGCTCCCAGAAGCCGCTCTGATCCTGTTCGAGAAACCCGAAGCCGCGAAGCCATTTGACCGACTTCCAGGCATAAAGATGAGGAACGATCAGGCGGAGAGGATATCCGTGGTCCAGAGTGAGCGGCTGCCCGTCGTGGTGCGTGGCCAGCAGGACGTTATCGCGATCAAGATCAGTCAGCGGGACGTTGGCAGTGTATCCCTGCTCGGCGTGAATCAGCACGTGATGGGCCTGCGCGAGAGGATGCACAAGCTTTAGGATTTCGCGAAAGGCCACACCGCGCCAGCGATTATCGAAGCGGCTCCAGCGGGTAACGCAGTGAAAGTCGCTGGTGATCTCCACGGTAGGAAGCTGATTGAACTCCCGCCAGTTAAGCCGGACGGGATTTTCCACCAGCCCATGCACGCGGAGATCCCACCGCGCAAGGTCAGGCGAAGGAACCGATCCGTAGTGCAGCACCGGCCACTTCAGTGTCAGCGCCTGTCCGGGAGGAAGCCGCCCGGCGCTCTGCATCTCGCGTTCACGCTGTTTGCGCTCGTTGCCTTCGAAAAGCATCCCTTATCCGATGTCCGCCAGCGGAAAAAGTTACAGAAGGCTACCGGGTAATGGTGGTAAACAGGTCGCTTTGCAACAGGGACTGGAAGCGCTTCTCATCGGACCGGAAGTGAAGCTGCAACTTCGAGCTGTCGGAGTCAACGGTAACGCTTTCCAGCGCGGTCTTTTCGGCTCCGGTGGCGCTCATTTTGCGGAACATCACACCAGCCTTCACCAGCGAGGAAAGGCTTGCCGCGGTCATGGTGTCGGAGGTGAGTACGTCGAGGTCGAAGGCCAGTCCATTGTCGAAATCCATGGTGTAGCGGGATCCGAGCAGGCGCTTTTTCAGACTCTCAAAGTCGGCCAGCTTGGCGGCCTCACCGAGGGTCGAGCGCATCATGTTCTGCGTTCCCTTTTCATCGAGCACGCTCCAGACGCTGCCCCGGTCCACGGAGGAGATCATGTCGGCGATCTGAGAATTCGAGCCCAGGCTGGGAGCTTCGCCGTCGCGGGCATCGAGCGCTGCCTTTACTGCGGCGCGCTGTCCAAACAACATGGTGAAATCATCGAGAAAAGAGACCACCATGCCGCCGGGCATGGGATACATCGAACTCAGCCGGTAGCGCGTGCCCTTGATTTTTTTCTTTGCCAGATTCAGCAGAATCTTTTTCGTCGGAAACTGACCCTGGGCAATGCTGACCGTGTTGAGACCCTGCTTGTCGCGGAAAGCAGCGAAAGTCAACTGTTCCACATCCTGATCGGGATTGATGCCAAAGCCCCGCAGGGAGCTTTCAAACTCCTTCATGTTGTCGGGCAGTACGCGTTCTTTCAGCGCCAGCGCAGTGGGCGATGCCTTTAAGGCGCGATAATCCACCGAGATGATCTGCTGTATGTCGGCTGGAATCACCGCGCGCGCGGAGGTGGCCAGAGGCGCCGCAAAAACGGATATCGTCCAGGACATCAGAATTGCCGCGAACAGTACCGGAAACAGTAGAAGACGCTTCATGAACCCCTCGAATATCGCTGCTGTTACCCGAGCCAACATGGAAATCTTCACATGGCTGGCGTGGAAAGACCTTCTCAATTATAGCCAATCGGGTAGCACCACAGTGCTCCATGTGCCTATCAGGGGGTGTGGTACCAAGGGGTGTGGTACCAATGAAGCATCGATCCCGTGGGCGGAACTTGCTACTCCCTAGGTCAACAGGGCTGCGGCGATACGGTTTTCCAGAATACGAGAAGAGTTGAAGTTCTCGATCTGCAGGTAGCCGGCACTGGTGTTCTCCAGCGCCTTCTCGGGAATTAAGCCGATCACTTCGCTCGAAAGCACGGCAACCCCATGGCGGAAAGCCTCGCTCTTGACCCTGTTAAATGCCGTGGCCATGGAGGTCTGCTCGAAGTCCGTCAGGTTCATGGAAACCTGCGCCAGCCCGCGCACCTTTACGCCCATCGCCTTCACAAACGGCAGCCCTCCGGAGGAGAAGCGTACAGCCCGGGCGACCTGTTTTGCGATCTGCACATCCGGTGTATCCAGAAAAATGTTGTAGGCAATCAGAAAGCGGCGCGCACCCACCACGGTAGCACCGGCGGTGGGATGCAGGCGAAGATCGCCAAAGTCCGGCTGGCGGGCCGGATTGTCAGTAATCTCCTGCCGAAGTCCTTCGAACTGCCCCCGGCGGATGTTTTCGAGGTTACGGCGCTCCGGAGTAGCCGCGGCGGCTTCGTAGAGATAAACTGGAATCTGGAAGCGACGCCATATCTCCTGCCCCACATGGCGGGCCAGCGCAATACACTCCTCCAGCGAAACCCCCTTGAGGGGAATAAAGGGCACAACATCGGTGGCTCCCACGCGAGGATGCTCGCCCTGATGGCGGGTGAGGTCGATCAGCTCCGCGGCCCGGCTTACTCCGCGGAGAACCGCCTCCCCGATGAACTCCCTCTCGCCGGCAAGCGTTATGACGGAGCGGTTATGGTCGGCGTCCATCTCATGGGCGAGAACGTAGATGCCAGGGCCGATCATGGCGCTGGCGATCGCCTCTACAATTTCCGGGTCGCGGCCCTCGGAAAAATTGGGAACGCATTCAATGAGTGCGGGCATCGGATCAGTGAATCGATTCTAAAACAGAGGAAAGGAATTCATAGGCCCATACATCCTCGGGACACCCATACATCTTCGGGATATTAGATCTTCGAAACAGACGACACTGAAATTATTCCCGCCCCTGGCTATGCGAAAGGGGCAAAGCTGGCATCCAAATCATGGAAAGCGTTATGGCACGGGGTCCCCCGGAAATGCCGGGTCGATTGAAATGCCGGGATCAAAATACTGATCTGTCGAAAGGAAGCTTATGAAGCCAATCTTTATCGTTGGAATTGCTGTACTCGTTTTGGGGATTGCCTCTCTGTTTTATGCAATACCGAACCGTGAGCGGCATGGCGTTCGGGTTGGCGGAGCCGATATTGGAATCGAAACCACGGACTCCCGAAAGCTCTCCCCTATCGTATCCGCTGTAATGATTCTGGCGGGCGCTGGACTGATGTTATCGGGTCGCGGCGGACGCTAGTTCCAGAGCAACCGTTCCCTTGGAGTCCAAAAAAAATCCGCGCCCGTGCGCGGATTTTTTAAGAGTATTGGATGTACTTCTAACGGTTGTTGTCAGCGGCTCCGGCTACGGCACGAGCACCATTCCGCTCAGCGATAATCCTCCTGGCATTGTCTGCCAGTTCCTTTGCCTTGGGTAGCAGTTCGAGGGCTTTCTGCACCTCGGTATCGCTCTCGGCCCGAACCTTCATGCCTTCCTGCTGGCCGCTGCTATCGATCACGATCTCGGCCCTGACATTGCTCCGGACCCAGTCGTTGACCTCCGACATCTCCTGCTCGGTCCAGGCAATCTTTTCCCCGGTCAGGAATTTGCGAAACGCGTCCATAACCTCATCGTTCACCTGGAAATCTTTATCCGCCGGATGATTGATGACGTATCGCTTGGCAAAATTAAAGAAGGCATATTGCTGCAGAAGCCTGTCCTGAAAGCCGTTGGTCTTGGGCACGGTGAACTTTACATCGGGGGTGATTCCACCTCCGCCGTATACAGGACGTCCTCCGTCGGTCATCTTTACTTCGCGATTGGGGTTATTCTCCTCGGCCTCGCGATTGTAGTAGTAGTCGTAAAGGGAGATGCTGCTGTAATCGCGTTGAATCAGCCGTCCGCTGGGCGTGTAGTATTTTGCGGTGGTAAGGGCCAGCCCGGTGTTTTCCGACAGAGGATAGACCGTCTGTACCAACCCCTTGCCAAAGGTGTTCTCGCCCAGAATCAGCCCCCGGTCATGATCCTGTATGGCCCCGGCAACGATCTCCGCCGCCGAAGCGGTACCTTTATTGACCAGCACCACGATGGGGTAGTCGTGTCCGCCATTGCCTCGCGCCGCGCGATAAACCTTCTCGGGTGAAGAGCGTCCATGATGGGAAACGATGATGGAGCCCTTGCGCAGGAACTTGTCGGCCACACCAACGCCTTCGCTGAGCAGGCCACCGGGGTTCTGCCGCAGATCAAGGATCAGGCCCTTCATCTCGCCAAACTCTTCGAGTGCGCGCTGCACCTCGTGCTCGGTGGTCTCCTGGAAGCCGGAGACGTGCAGATAGCCGATTCCGGGCTTAACCAGGAATTTAAGATCGACGCTGTAACGTGGAATTTCGTCACGCGTTACGGTGAAGTCCAGGGGATGCTCCGTGCCCTCACGCAGGACGGTAATCCGAACCTGGGTTCCCTTAGCGCCTTTGAGCATCTCCGCGACTTCACTGGTGCTCAGGTTATCGGTGGCCTTGCCATCGACTGCAACAATAATGTCGCCGGGATGGATTCCCGCCCGGTAAGCCGGCGTTCCAACAAACGGCGCAATTACAATGACCTTGTTATTACGAGGTCCAACCTGCATGCCTACGCCGTAATACTTGCCGCGCTGCTCTTCCCGCAAAAGCGAGTAGGATTTGGGGTCAAAGAAATTAGAGTGGGGATCAAGCACCCGGAGCATTCCGGGGATGGCGCCGTTATAGATGGCCTTATCGGCATCCACGGTCTCGGCGTAGTTCTGCTGGACAATCTCATACACCTGGGTAAAGGTGCGTAAACTGTCGCGGACATCGTTATCGCTCGCTGGCGGGCTGGCGGTGGCGCGCTGACCGAAAAGCGCCCCCAGAAAACCGCAGGAGACAACGACGAAGACGACAACCAACAGGGAGCGGCGAGAGCCACGAACCATCGTCTGTTTTCCTTCGCTTGGCGGTCAGAACAACCACCCGGACTGTTTCCAGTATAACACCGGAAATTCGGGTAGGAACCCAGTTCAAAGCCGTAAGTGCCCCTCAGAACAGCACCTTGGTACTATGCCGTGGAGTTTGCCCAGGCCTTGACTTCCCGCTCCTGCCGGAAGACAAAACCGCCCGCAGTCGATCCCCGAGGCTCGGATTCGAGCGCTTTCAAGGGACATCTGTCTGGCCTCAGACAGGCAGATTCGTCTTTTTCCCGGACAATGGGTTAGATTGTTCGCATCTTTAAACCGGAAAAACTCCGGAAAAACTACTGAAGAACGTACCTGGATCCCGTGTCTAAAGATATCCCGTGTCTAAAGATATCCCGCGTCTGAAGATGGCCCGTGTCTGAAGATGGAGCAAAGAGATCGAGAATTGAACCTATGAAGATCATTGCCCGGATCGAACGCCCTGGATCGTTTTTAATTCTGATTGCGGCTCTGATCGCGGCTGCCGTGGCCCCACCAGCTTTGCGCGCACAGGAGAACCCACTGCGGAAGCCGGTCTGGGAGTTCGGACCCTGGGTGCAGGGCGGCGCCGGGGCGGGAGAGGCTTCACAATTCCGTTTTGTAGCCGCCGGAGTGCGCGTGGGCCGGGTGCTTACCGGGGTGATCGGCAGTGGGCGGTTTCGCGGCACCTTCCAATGGGCTGCCGATTTTGCGCCGGTTTACGCGGTCCGGCAGTCATTGTTTTATGATCGGGGTCCGAAAGACTGGATCTATGGGGTTGCGCTCAACCCCATCATTCTGAAGTGGAACTGGACGGCATCTTCCAAAGTCGTGCCCTACCTTGCAGCCGAGGGCGGAATGCTGATTACCACGCGGGACGTTCCCACCACCGATTCTTCCAGCTTTAATTTTCTACCCGGGGGAGCCTTTGGCGTGTACTTCCTTCGCTCAAAGTCGCAGGCGGTGGATCTCTCGCTCCACGTAACGCATATTTCCAATGCCAGCCTGGCAGACCACAATCCGGGGGTGAATTCCACCATTCAGATCCGTTTGGGATACAGCTGGTTCAAGTAGTGCGGTAATTCCTGCCGCATTATGCTTTTGCTTTTCCCGCCAGTTCTCCACGATAGTTCAGCGCCTTCAGTCCCTGAAAGCGGGCGGCAGGTCCCAACTGCTCTTCGATACGCAGAAGCTGGTTGTATTTGGCAATGCGGTCGCTGCGCGAGGCCGACCCGGTCTTGATCTGTCCGGCGGAGGTAGCCACGGCGAGGTCGGCAATGAACGTATCCTCGGTCTCGCCGGAGCGGTGCGACATTACGGATGTATAGCCATTCAGGCGCGCCAGCGCGATGGAGTCGAGGGTCTCGCTCAAGGTTCCAATCTGGTTGACCTTGATCAGAATCGAGTTGGCTACCCCGGCATCAATGCCCCGCTGCAGACGATCGACATTGGTAACGAACAGGTCGTCGCCAACGAGCTGAATTTTTTGTCCCAGCTCCTGGGTAAGCATGCGCCATCCCTCCCAGTCGTCTTCTGCGAGGCCGTCCTCAATACTTACGATGGGGTACTGGCGGGCCCATTCGGACCAGAAGCGAACCATCTCGCTGGACGACTTGGCCGACTTGTCGGACTTCTTGAACACATATTGCTTGCCGTTGAACAGTTCGCTGCATGCAGGGTCGAGGGCAATGGCGATCTGCTCGCCCGGCTTGTAGCCTGCGGACGAAATGGCTTCGAGCACCAACTGAATGGCCTCTTCGTTGGACTTGAGAGAGGGAGCGAAGCCACCCTCGTCGCCAACAGCCGTGTTGTAGCCGCGCTTCTTAAGCACGGACTTCAGCGTGTGGAAGACCTCCACGCCCCAGCGCAGGGCCTCCGAAAAGCTGGGTGCGCCCACGGGCATGACCATGAACTCCTGGAAGTCCACGTTGTTGTCGGCATGCGCGCCGCCGTTGAGGATGTTCATCATGGGCACCGGCAGAACGTTGCCCGTCACCCCGCCGAGGTAGCGGTAGAGCGGCACCCTCTGCGCGTTTGCGGCGGCACGGGCATTGGCCAGTGAAACCGCAAGAATGGCGTTCGCGCCCAGGCGCTTCTTGTTGGGGGTGCCGTCGAGCTCGATCATGCGGTTGTCGATTGCGCGCTGGTCTTCGGCATTCATCCCGCCAATGGCAGGACCGATTTCGCCGACCACATTACCCACGGCCTGAGTGACTCCCTTGCCGAGGTAACGCTTCTTGTCGCCATCGCGAAGCTCCGAGGCCTCGTGTTCTCCGGTGGAAGCTCCACTGGGAACCGCGGCTCTTCCCATTGCCCCCGAGGCCAGAATGACCTCGGCTTCTACGGTCGGATTGCCACGGGAGTCCAGAATTTCGCGCGCATTGATCTGTTGTATTTGCATGGCTCGTTTCATAATCAGCAGTGCCCCAAAAAGGGTGATTATAAAGCACGGGCTTTGGCAGAGCCGTTGTAGATCAAGGATGGCGTGTTTTAGAGTCTTTCCATGCGAACTTCCGACACGTTGAATACCGGCGACCTAGCGCCGGAGTTTACTCTCGCTGCGGCAAATCGTCCGGGAACATTCTCGCTGGCGGAGTTGCGCAAGGCCTCGCCGCTGATCGTGGAGTTTCTGCGGGGAACCTGGTGTCCCAACTGCAAAAAGCGCATGGCTCAGATGGAAGCCTACCGTGAGGAGCTCAGTCGCCTGGATGTCACGCTGGTTTACATCGCAGCCGAGAAACGCGATGGAATGTTCCATCCCGAGCAGTATTTGAAGGAACATCCCATATCCTTCCCCTTCCTGCTCGACGAGGATCGCTCTGTGACCAAGTCCTATGGCGTCTATCACTGGCTGGCCAAGGACGCCATCAACATCGCGCGGCCAGCAAGCATGCTGGTGGATCGCGACGGAATTGTGCGCTTCATTTATGTGGGCGAGGGGCAGACCGACAGGGCACCCGTAGAGCAGCTATTCGAGGCCGTGGGAAACCTTCCGTCTGGCGCCACAAGGCAGCTTTGAGTGTGAAATCCTGGGAAAAAAAATCTGGAGGGAGATATTGAGGCGTTTTCCGTTGTTTGCGGCGGTTGGACTGCTGCTGATGCTCGCGGCGTGCAAAAAATATGAGGTCTCCAGCCAGGGCACGTCGGCGGCAAACAAACACCAGCTTTATGACTGGCGGGAGGATTCCGCCTCGGGTGGCGGCGCCACGTCTGCTTCTAAAAATGGGAATATTCAAGCTGCGAACATACAGGAAGTTTACGCTGCTCTTTTCCCCGGTTACTCTTCCTCCGCCGGACGCTGTAAAGCTCACGGCGGCGGCGCCCATGGACCTCGCGTGCTGGCTTCATCGAGAGGAACCTTTCAAGTTCCTGGTGAAGCGCCAGGCGCGGGTCAATCTGCGGACAAATTGCAAACGGCATACCTGATCGATCCCGGAAACTGCGCAGCGGACGATTCCGGCGAGAGCAGTCTGGCGATCTTTTCCGGTGGCAGGCTGCTCAGCGCGCATCCGGTGAACGCCACCGCAATTCTTGGCACCTATGATCTGGACGAAGACGGCATATCGGAGCTTCTGCTTGCCAACGCCGCAAAGCAGTCGGACGCCGATCCGCAGGAAGCCGTTGTGATTACGGCCTTCCTCGCGCAATTTAAAAAAGACCGCTTCGTGGTGGAAGAAAACTTTGGACGCGTCCGCTATCAGACCTGCTCGCCGGGGCAACAGGATGGAGCCATGAATGCCATCCGGGTGTTGTACCTGCCGGAGGTTGATCTTAAGACCGGAGCCGTATTGAATAAGATGCCGCGCTTTACCGCCGAGCTCTACCGGGCCCCATGCCCGACGGCGGGAGAGACGGTCCTATGGGTGCGATTGCAGGAGTGATACAACAACCCGGCAGACAGGGCAGACGAGCAAAACAATACCGCCCGCAGGCAAGTAAACTCATCGCCTCCGGGCGGTACGCAAAACCGTCAAATTCCGCGGAAAACTAAACGCTGAAGGACGAGCCGCAGCCGCAGGTGCTCTTCACGTTCGGATTCTCGAACTTGAAGCCTGCGCCCTCAAGGGTCTCGACGTAATCCACGATCGCGCCGTTCAGGTACATGATCGAAGTGGCATCGACGTAAACCTTCAGTCCGTCGAAGTCGAAAACTTTATCCATCATTCCAGCGCCGTTCTCGAAGGACATGGAATAAGAGAAGCCTGAGCAGCCTCCGCCCACCACTCCGACTCGCAAGCCGGCGGGAACAGGGTCCTGCTGCGACATGATTTCCCGCACCTTGGCGATCGCATTAGAGGTCAGGTTAACGGGCAAAGTCTTGGGGGCTGCGGGAGCGGCTACGTTGGGAAGAGTTGTGGTTGCCATTGAATCTCCTGTTGTTCGCCCCGGCGGCTGAAAGATACCGCCACGGCTTTGGTTAACTCGTAATTATAGCAAGAATCGTTTGGATCGCTGCACAGACCGCAATTTCAGGCAGTTACCATTCAAAGTCGCCTCTTCTTGGATGCCAGGCAACACGGAAGGATTCAGCCAAACCCTCGCATCCCCATATTCTTGCAGGCCATCCCTGGCGAAATTAAATGGGTAATTCTGGCTGGATTTTATGAATATAATGTTAGCAGGCCCTGTACCGCACCCGGCTCGTGGTCGGGTACCCCCACTGCGGACGTTGCCACAGCGGGCTTACTTCCTTCCATCAGCTGGACCGGATCAACGCGCCAAATCGAGGTGGCCGATGTCGCCCTTGATCTCGTACCTTTCCGTGGCTTGGGGAGTTCTAACAGCCCTGCTGGTCGTGCTTCTCATCTATCGCAGTACCCTCACGATGCATGAGGATGACCAGCTTTTCCTTAACAGCTCCGAAACCCACATGGCGAAAGAGCAGGCGGACCTGATGGTGAAAATGGACCGGATGGGTCCGGCGCTGCGCTGGCTGGGAGCCGCCTCCGGCATGCTGATTCTGGTGATCGCCGGACTATGGGTCTATGAGGGACTGACCCGGGTTCAATAAGGTAGCGCTTCCCCTGCGCGCCCCTGTGACACCGCACGGCCTGCACGGGCCGTAAACGGGGAAAAACACGCCTTATTTTCGCCGCTGCCCAGGCAGGGGAACCAAAACGAGCTTACCCGGTAACTTCTTCCAGTTGTTGCAGATCGACGTCGAAGTTCGAGTAAACGTGGAGCACGTCATCCATGTCGTCAAGAGCGTCGATAAGGCGGATCATCTGCTGCGCCGTAGAACCCTCGACCTTAATGTAGTTCTGTGGAAGCATGGCCACTTCCGCGCTCGCAGGGGTAATGCCCGCCTTCTTCAGGGCCTCATGCACGGCTTCAAACACGCTGGGTTCGGTAAGGATCTCCCAGTTGTCGCCGTCATCTTTCAGGTCTTCCCCTCCCGCTTCAAGAACTACGTTCATCAGATCGTCTTCTTTGGCCGCGGCTTTCGGGACAACGATGTCGCCCTTCTTGTGGAACATCCAGGAGACAGCGCCTGCTTCGGCAAGGCTTCCGCCGTTTTTGGAGAACATGTGGCGAATTTCGCTCACGGTGCGGTTCCGGTTGTCTGAGGAGAGCTCAACCAGAACAGCCACCCCGCCCGGACCATAGCCTTCCATGGTCATCTCTTCGTAGGCCGCTCCCGGAAGCTCGCCGGTTCCACGCTGGATGGCGCGCTTGATGTTATCGGAAGGCATGTTCTCGGCCTTGGCGTCCTGTACAGCCTTGCGCAGGCGTGGGTTCTTTTCCACATCGCCACCGCCAAGGCGGGCCGCCATGATGATTTCCCGGATGATGCGCGTGAAAACCTTGCCCCGCTTGGCGTCGGTGGCGGCTTTCTTATGCTTAATGGTGGCCCATTTTGAATGGCCGGACATGGATAACCTCAGAGAATATTTTTGTATCAGCCGCCGGGACGGGAAGCCGGATTCTCGCGAAAAAGGCCCGATCCAGCATTGATTGCCAGCGCATACTACGGCCAGCAATCGCGACTGCAACGTGGGATTATATCATGCACTCGCCTTCTCTATCCTCCACAGGGATTGAGGTTAAACGGGAGCATCGGGAGGACGGTTACGCGTGCGATAGGCATAAATTACCGCCAGCAGCGGCGCTGCCACCAGCACTCCCCAGAAGCTGAAGATCATTCCCAGCACAATGGGCGCGAGAATCGAAGCCCATATGGGAACCCGCGCTGTGCGCCGCAACAGATACGGCTGAATCACGAGTCCATCCAGCACCGCCAGGATTCCGTAGAGCATGAGTACATAGAGAAACCGCACGCCGCCACCACTGAGGGCGGCGGCAATGGCCGGGCCGATTAACGAAAGAACCGGACCGAAGTTGGGGATGTACTGAAACAGCGCTCCCAGCAGAGCCCACAGCGGAGCCCATGGCACGCCAATGATCCACAGGCCCACGAGCCAGAAGATTCCGACGCAAACCGCATCGAGGGTCTGCGCTATGAGCCAGCGCTTTAGCGCTTCGCCGGTGAGATGAAGATGTTGGCGCAGGTCCATACAAAAATCAGCCTTACAGCCGGGAGTCGCAACCAAATCCGGTGGAATCGATAGATTCTCAACTGTACTCCGGTGATGGCCCGAAATAAATTCGTGAAAAATGCATCGTTACTGTAAACCTTGGACCGGGTTTACCGTCTGTTGCTGGTGAGAAGCGCATGGGTGTAAACGCGGCGGCACTGAGCAGTCCGGCAGGGGGAGCGGCGGTGGAGAAGGAAGCTCCCCCGGCACAGGAGTTCGCGGAGCTGGTGCAAACGCACCAGCGGCGGATTTACCGGATACTGATGGGTTTCGTGCGCGATCCCGACGAGGCGGACACGCTGACGCAGGAGTGCTTTCTGCGGGCGTACAGGAGCTGGGGGCATTTTCGCGGAGAGTGCAGCATGAGCACATGGCTGACGCGGATCGCCATCAACCTCGCGCGGGATGCCGCCCGCAACCGGCGAAGGGGCTTCTGGCGTAGGCTGCTGAGTCTGCATGCCGAGCGCGAGGATTCCCCGGCAATCGATACGCCAGGGCGCGGCGCTTCTCCCGAGCAGGCGTTGCTGGCCCGCGAAGAATTAGAGGCAGTGTGGGAGGCAGTACATCGGCTGCCCGAGCAGCAGAAAACGGTATTCTTTTTACGGTTTGTGGAAGAGATGCCGCTGGAAGAGATTGCGGAGACACTCGAGATTGAGACCGGAACGGTAAAGAGCCACCTTTCACGGGCGGTGAACGCCCTGCGTAAGAAGCGCTGGGGATAAGGTATTTATGAATACAAAATCAGATCACCTCAAGGATGACGAGCTGTCTTCCCTGCTTCAGGCCAGGCAATCTGCCTTCCCGAATCTGCGGACGCACATACAAGATTGCGCTGCTTGTGAGGGGGAGCTCCATGAGCTAAGGACGGCGATTGAAGCTCTGCGGGCCGGGGTGCAGGCGCGGGCGGAGCGTCCGGAGGAGTTCTGGACGCGGCAGGCGAAGCGGATTCGGAGGCCAGCAGAACGTCAGTCGCAAGGGCGCAGGCCATGGGTTCCCGCGCTGGTTCCGGCGTTCGCGCTGCTGGCGATTGCGGCGGTGCTGCTGAAGGGGTCTCCCTTAAGCGCGCCGCCATCGGGGCCGCCCACCGCAAGCGTTACGGCGAACGGCTCCGGACGGTATGCGGATCTGAGCGATGAGGCGGTGCTGGCCATGGTGGAGCGAACTGTGCAACAGGCGGCGCCCACCTCACTGCATCCGGCGGCGCTGATTGCCGATGAGCTGCTGGCTGAAAGCCGGGGCCAGAGAGCCCGCCAACTTCAATCTGTTGTCCCGCAATCTGTTGTCCCGCGAAATCGAATTCCAAACGTTCGAGTTCCTCATGGTCGAGTTGAAAAGGAGAAGCGAAATGAAATTTAAGTTTCTATCAGTGGCAGTGATGGTATTGACGGCGGTAGCGGCGGGCGCCCAAACGGGCGAACTCAACAGCCATGACGTCGAGGGTCCGAATGTAATGTGGCAGACCTTTGAGATGGCCATCGATGGGCCGGACGGAGTCCCGTTTGAAATGGCCCAGAACCAGACGCCGCCCATGACGGCAGCAAAGCGCGTGATGAGGACGGGACCTCCCGACGTGATCGCGTTTTCGGCGGTGGGTGGGCCCATGATGGGGCCATGGTGGAAAAATTCGGAGATCGCCAATGAGCTGCACCTGACCGATCAGCAGAAAAAGGAGATCGAACAGGGCTTCTACCAATACCGCTTGCAGATGATCGATGCCACGGCAGGCGTGCAGAAGCTCGACATGCAACTGGATTCGCTGATGAATGCCGATGCGCTGGAGGAGTCGCAGATCAACCAGGTTCTCGACCAACTGGTACAGGCGCGCGGACAGCTCTCGAAGATGTACGCCGGAATGCTGATCTCAATCCGCAAAGTTCTGCTCCCCGAACAGTGGAAGAAGCTGCAGGCGCTACAGGCGGAAAAAGGCGTAATGCCCATGATGTTCGGGGCCGGTCCTGTGATGATGGAGGGGCCCGGCGGGCCAATGCCATTTACCAGACGGCTGCCACCGCCGCCGGGACAACCGGGGAATTCGCCGCAACAGTAAACCACGCCAACAGAGCGCCGTCTCCTCCTGTCATGGCGGCTGGATGTTATGTCCAGCCGCTATTTTTTGTTTGGATTGGGGAGCACGAAACCGGCGTCCCTGCATGCTAAACTCACCTCACAAGGTCAAAAGTCCCATGAAATTCGGCGTTATCACCTTCCCCGGTTCCAATTGCGACCAGGACCCTTACTGGGTGCTGGGCGAGGTCGCGAAACAGCAGGTCACCCATCTTTGGCACGAGAGTCAGGACCTTGAGGGCTGTGACGCCGTCATCGTTCCCGGAGGATTCTCCTATGGAGACTACCTGCGTACGGGGGCGATTGCGCGCTTTTCGCCGGTAATGGAAGCTGTGCGGAAATTCGCCTCCACCGGCGGCCTGGTCCTTGGCATCTGTAACGGATTCCAGATTCTGTGTGAGTCCCACATGCTGCCGGGCGCGTTGATGCGCAATGCCGGCCTTAAGTACATATGCCGTCCGGTGCGGCTTCGCGTGGAGAACGCGGAGACCCCTTTTACCGGCGCCTGCAGCAAGGGCGAGGTGCTGGAGATTCCCATCGGACACATGGAAGGCAACTACTTTTGCGATGATGCCACCCTGGATCAGCTTCGCCGCGAGGAGCGTGTGGTGTTCCGTTATTCGACAGCGGCGGGGGAAATCAACGCGGCTGCAAATCCCAATGGCTCGCTCGACAACATCGCTGGCATATGCAACGAAGGACGCAACGTCCTGGGCATGATGCCCCACCCGGAGCGCTCCGCCGAAGCCGTAATGGGATCGAAGGATGGAATGAAGGTTTTCGAGTCGATGATCGGCGCGCTCGTGGGATCACGCTAGCTCCGGAATCCCACTTCCCGGTTATTTGCGTAGAACAGTCCTGAAGCGGACCCATGCTTCAGCGGCGCGGTTTGTGGGCGCACGTTGACGTATTGACGCATTCCTCCGCCAGCCGGAGCCGCTCCACCGTGCGGCCGTACACGATGTGCTCGCGCACAATTTCATTCACGTCGGCGGGGGCAACATTTCCGTACCAGACACCCTCGGGATAGATCACCACTACAGGTCCGTGCTCACACTGATCGAGACAGCCGGCACGATTGGCGCGAACGCTGCCTCCCACCCCATGCTGCACCAAACTGGCCTTGAACAGCTTTTGCATTTCATCGCTGCCGGAAGGATCGCAGCAGCCGCGCGGGTGTCCCTCGGGGCGCTGGTTCGTGCAAACGAATATGTGGCGCTTGAATGGGGGCATGCGTTCAGTCCCGGGTCGCTGGAAGGGTAAATGGCTCCACCGTGCATTTGCGAAAAGGAACGTCCTGTTCCTGGCCGCACTCCGGATTCTGGCATTGCAGCTCGAACTTGTTCGGCCAGATGTCGTCGCTAACGGCGTGGCGGAAGGAGTGCTCCTGATCGCAGCTGATGCACCCCCATGTGACGGTATAGAGTTGCTCGGGCATGGCTCCTGTTCTTCGGATGCTTGTTGTGTTCTGGCCTTGCAATGGCATTTTACGACATGAACCGTTACTGTGGCTCGGGCGCGTCGTTTGTAAACATGGCAGCTTGCAGGCTATAGCTGACCTCATTGAGAAATGCCGTTTCCAGTAGCAGAGCCCGCAGGACGGGGTTGTGGTAAACGACCCAGACCTTGCGTGGGCTTTCCCTCAGCGATATCCGGAGCCGTTCAAGAAACTGCTGCAGCACCCACTCGGGAAATGGATTGAACAGAAATAGTACCGTGGGCTCACACGGCCATTCGAAAGATAAGGCATCGGCCAGTCGGGACTCGACGATAACGGCCTTGCGGCGCTCGCGCGGAAAGAGCGCAATATTGCTTTCGGCGGCGGCATGCAATTCAGGAACAACCTCAATTCCCAGTACCTTCCGGAAGGGATACTCGCTCGCCATGAGCAAGGCTCTTCCCTTGCCCGAGCCTGCGTCGATGAAGATGTATCGCGAAAAATCAATGGGAAGCGCCGCCATGCCTTCGGCAAAAAGACCGGGATCGGCCGCCTGATACTGGCTGCCCGCCAAAACACCTTTCAGCCGCGTTCCCAGCCTGACATTCGACATCGTGGTATCGACCCGATGGTCCCAGTCAAAATCCATGTCGCCGAAGCGGGCACGGCGGCGGGCAGAAGTCATGCCACGGAACACGTCGGCGAGTTCGCGGAGAACGTATCGAAAGCGTTTCAGCATGTAAGGATTAGATATCCGGATTCTTCGCTTCGCCCGCAAGAACAGTTCAGGATTGATTGTGTGCTTTCAGAGGTGCAAAGAGCCAGTTTACACAACAGGCAGCGGCCCCGGCGGCGGCAAGCTGGGCGGCCAGAAAGCCAGGGACATCCACAGGGCGGATTCCCGAGAAGCTGTTGGTCAGGGAGCGCGCCAGCGTTACTGCCGGGTTGGCAAAAGATGTGGATGCTGTGAACCAGTAGGCCGCTGTGATGTAGCTGCCCACCGCAATGGGAGCCGCAAGCGGAGAGCCGATACGGGAACATCCGAAGATCACCAGGAGCAGTCCGGAGGTCGCGGTAAATTCGCTGAGCAGTTGAGCGAATCCCGCGCGCTCATGGTGCGAAAGCGAAATCCACGGCATGCCGAACATGGCATGGGCCAGCAAAGTGCCCAGAATCGCCCCACTGAATTGGGCCGTTGCGTAAGCCGCCATCTCACACCACGCCATGCGCCGGAGCAGAACCATGGCCAAACTGACGGCGGGATTGAAGTGCGCACCCGACACCGGACCGAAAGCGAGAATCAGAGCGACCAGCGCCGCACCCGTCGCCAGTGTGTTTGCCAGAAGCGCAATTGCGACATTCCCTCCCGCAAGCCTCTCGGCCATGATGCCCGATCCCACGACGGTTGCCACCAGCAGTCCCGTTCCCAACACCTCGGCGGCAAGGCGCTTATTGAGAGAAAAGTTCATCCCGCTCCCGATTGCTATTCTCCGCGACCAGCATCCACGATCAGCTCATCCTGAATCCGGCCGAGGATCTGGTCGCGTACCTTGCGGAATACCGTCAGTTTTTCCGTATGAGTTCCCTGCGCGGCGGCGGGATCCTCAAGGCTCCAGTGGAGGGAGTGCGCCGCGGGCAGGAACGGGCAGTGCTCTCGCGCATGGTCACAAACGGTGACCACCCATTCCAATTTTTGTCCAACGAACTCGTCGACTTTTTTGGAGCGCTGTCCTGTAATGTCGACGCCAAGTTCCCTCATCGCCTCGACCGCAAGGGGGTTCATCCCCTTGGGCTCCGTGCCGGCGCTAAAGGCCTCAAATCGATCTCCGGCAAGATGGCGCAGGCAGCCCTCCGCCATCTGACTGCGGGCAGAGTTTCCGGTACACAGAAACAGGACTCTGGGCTTGGGCTTGGACCTGGGCTGCATTCTCATTTCGCCTTTGGCCATTCGCTGTTGCTTCCGGCAGGCCGCGACAACACTAGGAATTTCGCCTTCGTTACACATTGCTGAACTGCTATTTCACTTCCGGGCGCCTGATCCAAAAAAGGTTTTCCGATTATTGAGGCCAACAATTGGTAGCGAACCATAATGTCAACCGCATTTTGCGACGATACTTTAAGGCGCAGGGTCGTCCCTTTGTGATTGGGGCAACGCTCTGCGCTATCCAAAACCTCGACGATCGAAACATCCTTGGTTTGAAGATTCACTCGGGATGAGTTTGCCGGCTGTGCGGCGAGCATTGTGGCAAGGCACATTCCGATTGCCGTGGCGGCAGAGGCGCGAATCAGGTTGTTCATTCTGCTTCCTTTCACTAAAGCGTGATTTGAATAGGTAATGAGGAATCGACCTGCGGAACTTTGGCCAAAGGGGCACAGCACGAATTTCCGGTTTGCTCCGTATCTTCGAGTACAACGAAGACCTCCCACTCGTTCCCATCGGGATCGCTTACCCAGGCTTTGTCTTGCAAGGCATAGCAACAGGAGGTCTGCATTTCGTCCCTT
>DASZRZ010000243.1:0-1680 GCA_035548935.1 Terriglobales bacterium | reverse complement strand
GCCTGACTAGCTGGCCCGCGGCAGAGGCTTGTCCGAGTTTGAGAAGTCCCCCTTCGACTCGCCAGCCGAGGCAATATCGTCAGCGCCGGTTGACTCCAGAATCTTCTTGGCTTTGTCCGTCCATTCGGAGTTATCCGAATGTACCGACAACAGAATGCCGCCATTCTTAATCCTGCCCTCGTAACGCTTGGCCTCATACTCGGGGATACCCATACCCACCAGGGCGCCCGTGAGTCCGCCGATAGCCCCTCCAACACCCGCGCCAGCGAATGCAGCTACGATCGGTCCGGCTGCGATGAATGGACCCAGGCCGGGGATCGCCAAGGCGCCAATGCCTGCCAGCCATCCCAGCGTGCCCCCCACGACTGCACCCGTGCCGGCTCCGGCAGCGGCTCCTTCCGGAGCTTTGGTTTGTTTTTCCACGGCAAAGTCTTTCGTGCCTTCATTGTCCGCAAACAGCACGGAGATGTCAGTGTTGCGGAAGCCGGCATTCTTCAATGCGACCACGCCACTTTCCACCGCCAACTGATTGCGATAGAGTCCAAATACAGCCGTGTTTTTTCCCGCCATGTGAACCTCCAAAAATGGGCCCGGATATTTTCGGATCAGCTTTTACGGACAAGCACTGGAGCGATAAACGCCCGTGCTCACCGCTCAAAGTTGTTGGAGGTCGATCCGCGCCAGAGGGATGCCCACACTTCAGACGTTCGATGAATTTACCCGGTGGGGGTTGGCTCCCAGTCGCCACGATCTGTTTGGCGGCCCAAGGTTCGAAGGTTCCTTCCACTCTCCTGGAATATCCCTGAGCCAAAAATTAATGTAAGCTTCACGTCCGGAGGGCGCGCCTTACCATGAAAATTCATACATCAGTATTCACCGCCATTTTGCTCATCCTGTTGTGCGCCGGAAGTGTGTCCGCACAGGACCGCATGCCGTTGATTCCATCCGACCGGCTTACCCCGGTCCAGAAGAAAGCAATTCAGGAGTTCACCAAACAACGGGGGACACCACTTCTGGGTCCTTTTATCCCTCTGGTTCGCAGTCCTGAGCTGATGATTCGCGCCATGCATGTGGGCGATTACTTGCGGTTCAAGACCGATATGCCGGCCCATCTGGTCGAACTCATCATCATGGTCACGGCCCGCGAATGGAACCAGGAACACGAATGGAATGCCCACTATCCTCTTGCCGTCAAAGCCGGGCTCAATCCTGAGGTCGCAAAATCGCTCGCTGCCGGACGCCCTCCCGAGAGCCAGTTCAAGGACGAGCGGCTGATCTACGATTTCTGCACCGAGATCTATAAAAAGCGCGGAGCCATCAGCGACGACCTGTATAACCGTGCCGTTGCCCGCTTCGGGGAGAAGAATGTGCTGGATATGGTTGGGTTGAGCGGCTACTACACCATGATGGCCATGGTGCTCAACGTCACCCGCGCCACGCCGCGTAAACCCGCGGAGGGCACGCCCAAAATCGAGCGGCCATAAGCGCGGTTGAGAAACCGCACGGCTGAGAAAACTCAGCGCGACATGCCAAGTCTCATGGGGCCCTTGTGCGGTATTCCTAGCGTGGGATTGCGGGAGTGATCACTTTCGCTTCCACGCTTGACTGCAGCGATACCAGGTACTTGACCAGTGACTGATATCGTTGCTCCGCGTCGATCTTGCTCTGGCCGCTGTGGGC
>DASZRZ010000242.1:0-4217 GCA_035548935.1 Terriglobales bacterium | reverse complement strand
GCGCACAAAATCCTCAAACTCATCCTGTCTGCCATCTTCCTCGCGCCAAAGCCCGCTCACCTGCGCAATGCCGCGCTCGGCTCGCGCCTGCTGTGCCTTGCCGTACTTTTCGGCTATCTCTGCCGTCAGCCGTTCCTGGCTGCCTTTGAGCCAATTCGGACGTCCTGCGCCCTGCACCGGTTCCATCGGTTCCGTTATCAACGTTCGCGCTCCTTGAATCTTTGACCGGGATATCCCCAACCTGGAAGCCTTAGACACAAAAAAGGCGCTTTCTCTGCTTTTATTGCCAGATAAAGCGCCCTTTGAATTTACTTTTTGCTCATTTGCATCTTGCTGAGTTCGACGATCCCCACCTTGTTCACGCCGCTGCATGCCACGTAGACATCGCCTTTCTTCGTCGACACCATATTGCGGATCACCTTCCCGCCCGACGGTATCGTGGTGCTCGAGAACTCCTTCGATTTGGGATCGAAGCGCACCATGGTATTCGGCATAATTCCCGACTCGCTGTAATACACCGATCCATCCGGCGTAATGGTGATGCCATAGGGCTCCGATTTTTCTCCGCCGGGCGACGCCCACTCCTCATGCTTGCCGCTCTTGGGGTCGAACTTTCCCAGGTAACCGCGCACAAAGTCGGTGTAGTAGAGCGTGTCATCGGCCGCCACCGCAATCCGTCGCGGCCCGGAACCCTCGGGCAGCGCGTACTCCGTGATCTCCATGGTCTGCGGATTGATGCTCGCCAGCTTGCCGCCCTTCAGCTCGCAGAAAAACGGTACCCCCTTGCTGTTCACCACAATTCCATACGGGTTCACCTTCGGGGACGGAAGATCCTTCAAGTCGATTTTTCCCGACTTCGGATCGAGCCTCCCCACCATGTTCGCGCCCTGTAACGTGAACCACACCACGCCCTTCTGATCCACCGCCAGGCTGTGCGGATCGCGTGCCTTCGGGTCCGGCATTTTGTATTCGGTAATCTCGCCGGTCTTGGGATTCAATTTGCCGATCATTCCCACGAAATTTGCCGTGTACCAGATATTTCCCTCGCGGTCGGCCACAATTCCATGCGGACCGGATTTGGGCGTCTTCAGGTCGTACTCGCGCATCTCGCCCGTCGCCGGATCCAGCCGTCCCAGCTTGTTCGCCACCTGCCCCGCCCACCACAACGATCCATCGGGCGCCACCGCCGGATCATGCGGACGCGAGCGCGGCGTCGGCACATCCCATTCCTTGATATTCACCTTCAACTCGCCCACCGCGGCCCATGCCATCGTGGCCGCAATCATCAATGCCATCCCTGCAAGCATTCTGTAGCGCTGTTTCATGTGCTTCTCCACTTCATCTCCCGTGGGAGTTCGTCTTTGGAAGTTAATACTGGGAAAGTTAATACAGGAGCCCGTGTGACATAGATGTACGCCCCGTGCTCCTCGCCGTCAAGTTTCCGCCCGGCCCCGGAATTTGCACGCAGGCTTAGGCCGCCCGCGCACTCCAAAAATAAAGCCCGGCCAGGGCCGGGCTTTTACAGACGATCCAAACAATCCCTACGTTACATAATGAACTCTCGTGTCTCGCGCATGATGGGATGCTGCCGCTCTGCCAGCTCATTTTTGATCTGGTTCAGCCCGTACACGCATTCTTCAAAGTGCGCTGCCAGCTTGGCAAACAGTGGAGCCACCTTCGCATATTCGAAATACTCGAACTTCGAGACGATGTAATAGCTCTCTTTGCCCGCGCGAATGAAGTCCACAAGGTTTTCCAGCCGCGACCGCCTCAAGCGGGAGTGATTGATCGCCTCAGGAAACATCCCGGTAAAAAACAGGGTGTAGTCCCCGATGTGTTTCCGCACCTGCCGTTCGCGGTCGAAGGAAGGCGCCTCGCCAAATACCGGATCGGCCTCAAGCAGCATCTCGCCCACATCGTCGAGCCGCCTGCCGGCGGAGTTCTGGATCGCCTGCAGCCGCTCCATCTCTGTGAACTCCGTGAGCATGTTAGCCACGTAGGCGCTAACCTGCTCATCCCGCAGTCCAATGTCTCTTGAGTAGTGGGTTCGTACCAGGTCGAGAAAGAAGGTCTGTAATGCGTGTCCCTCTGGAATCATCCCGTGGCCCTCGCAGGCGGCATCCGGATTGACTGGTTTCGGCGCCGCAGCCCGCATTTGTGAATGCAGGCCATACTGCGTCTTACCGCAATTCAGCTACGCCATGCAATCAAAATGGTACGTATCTAAATCTTTCGTCACCATCGCAACAAACTCTGGTGACCGTACCTGTGCGCTTCATTTCACGCACAGTTGATTAGACGGCATTTACGGGATTTTGTTTGGCTTGGGCAACAAATTTGGCAGCACTTCGTGATGCGGAGTGCCAATCTGGCCAATGCTCCTACGCCGTGGGAACTGCACTTACCGCTGGGGGAATTCTTTGACCTTCCGGAAGTCCGGCCAGCCATGCATCCAGATCGCGCAGCGCTATCTCGCACTGCAATTGGCGGCGCTGTTGGCGGTCGCGAATTTTCCGCTCCAGAGCGGGCAGCAGGTCAAATGTGATGTTGGCGGGCTGAAAGTTTTTCGACTCCGCGCCGCTGATGTAATGCGTCAGCGATCCCAGCGCGGTCGTGCGGGGCGGAGGAACCGCCTCGCCTCCCCGCGCCAGTGCCGCGGCATTCATTCCCGCCATCAGCCCCGCCGCAATCGACTCCACGTATCCCTCCACGCCGCAGATTTGGCCCGCAAATAGTACAGAAGAGTGCGACTTCATCTGCAGCGTGGGGCGCAATAGTGCCGGTGAGTTGATATAGGTGTTGCGATGAATCTGCCCGTAGCGCAGAAAGCGGGCATTCTCCAGACCGGGAATCATGCGGAAGATGCGCGCCTGTTCGGCGAAGCGCAGATGATTCTGAAACCCGACAATGTTGTAAGAATCCGCGCGCAGGTTCTCCTGCCGCAACTGCACCACGGCATAGGGCCGCCGGCCGCTTCTGGGATCAATCAGTCCCACCGGCTTCATGGGACCAAACCGCAGCGTATCCCGTCCGCGACGTGCAATCTCCTCGATAGGCAGGCAGCTCTCGAAGTAATTCAGCTTTTCCCAGTCGTGTCCTTCGACCACCTCCGCCGACATCAGCGCCTCGTAAAAGCGTCCATACTCTTCTTCATCCATCGGGCAGTTGATGTAGTCGGCCGAGCCCTTGTCATAACGCGCGGCCATATATACCTTGCCGCTGTCGATTGAATCCGCCTCCACAATGGGGCTGATCGAATCGTAAAAATACAGGTGCGCGTTTCCGCTGGTGCTCGTGAGTCGTGCAATATCGTTCGACAGTGTGTCGGAGGTCAGAGGACCCGTGGCCACCACCGTTAAGCCGCTGGTTTCGTCGATGGCCTGTGCCTCTTCGCGCCGCACCTCAATCAAGGGATCCTGGGCAAGGACCTCCGTTACCTTCGCCGAGAAGCGCTCCCGGTCCACTGCCAGCGCGTGTCCGGCGGGGACAGCCGTCTCCGCGGCGATCTCCATCAGCAGCGAACCTGCCCGCCTCATCTCTTCTTTCAATAGCCACGGAGCGGTGTTCTCGCTCGCCGACTTCAATGAGTTGGAGCAAACCAGCTCGGCAAAGTCTCCCGTCTGGTGCGCAGGTGTATTCCGCACCGGACGCATTTCATACAACTCCACCGCCAATCCACGGCGCGCGATCTGCCATGCGGCTTCCGACCCCGCCAGGCCAGCGCCCAATACTTTGATTCGTGATGACATTTTCCTCTTCTTTACGAATTGCTTCTTTAGGAGTTGTCCTCCGCGGCAGATTTCCTCACTTGTTCGCCGCGGAAACTTAATCCACTATAGTAACCGCTTCTGCCGTACCCGCACCTTAAGGAGACCCATGGCGCGCGTTCAACTGATCCAGCCCGAAGCGGCTTCCACCGAGGTCCAGCACATCTACGAGCATCGCCTGCGCGGCAAGCCCGGCAACTCGCAGAAAGCCATGGGCCACCTGCCCGACACACTCACCGCGTTCCTCGCTTTCTACTCCACCGTGGGACGCTCACTCGACCGCCGCCTTTACGAGCTGGTTTACATCCGCATTTCCATGATCAACGGATGTGACTACTGCCTCCAGCATCACCTGGCGGGATCCAGGCGCGCCGGGCTTACGCCGGAAGACTGGCGGCAGCTCAGGAACCCCGCTTCCTCCACCTTTACGGATAAAGAAAAAGCCGCGCT
>DASZRZ010000241.1:0-4884 GCA_035548935.1 Terriglobales bacterium | reverse complement strand
GCGCGGAGCTGGTTGGGCACGGCGAGAAAGCCGATCAACAGGCCAAAGATGACAAACGCCGAGAAGGCGCCGGCGGTTGCCGGGACCATGACGGCGTCCACCACATTTTCCAGTTTTGATTGCACGATGGACCAGATTGTTTTGCGCCTGTCGGCCACCTGGTGCGAAACCATAACGTTCAGCCGGAGGGTAAGCTCTGGGGGAGGCTGCTTTCTACCGAGCCCGGCAACGGCGTTTTGCGTGAGACGGAGAAGAACATACTCCCGGGCGCAGGCGGCACAATCAGAAATATGCTGGGAAAGCGCCTGCATCTGCGAACTGCCAGCGCGGCCATCGAGGTAGGGCGAGATGAGGGTCTTTACTTCCGTACAGGTCATAGAATTACCTCCACGGCTGAGGTGAGACCGTCCGGGGAAGCGGCGGTAGAACGCTCCCGGTTATGGAGAGTGAACTCCGGTCCAAGTTCCGGCAGGTGCTTTTCGAGTCTCTTCTTCAATGCTTCCCTTCCACGGGTAACCCGCGACTTGACGGTTCCGAGGGAAACTTCCATGACCTCGGCAATTTCTTCGTAAGACAGCTCTTCAATGTCCCGCAACAGGATGGTGGTGCGAAAGGGTTCGGCGACCAGCTTCAACTCGGCTTCGACGAGAGCCTTCAGCTCCCCATTGACCATGCGCTCAAAGGGAGACTTGCCGGGATCGACAAGCATTTCATCGAGGCTCACCTGGCCGATGGAAAGTTCGTGATTGTCCGTCCGCTGGATGGAGGTTTCGCGCGACTTGTGCCTTGACCACCAGCGCCGCCGGTTGGAGGCTTCGTGCAGCGCAATGCGGTAGACCCATGTCCTGAGACTGGAGCTGCCGTTAAACCGCTGGATGCCTTTGAAAATCTTGAGAAAAACTTCCTGCGTGGTGTCGGCGGCGTCGGCAGGCTCATTCAGGATGCGGACCACGAGACTGAAGACGGGCTGCTGGAAGCGGGCAATGAGCCAGGCGTATGCGTCTTCCGATCCGGCTTTCAAATCGGAGACAATAGCGGCTTCTTCCGCGCTGATACCAAGTGCTCCGGCAATGTTGCCCACCGTATTCGCTCCGGCCATTTTGCTTCGGCAAAGCCAACATTATCAGGGTCCCCGCCCGCCTTCAACATGGGGGAGGGACAGGTCAGTCAGATGTCGGCTGAAGCCATTCTCCTTCCGGCCTGAACTCGGTAACTGGTGCTGGGTAAATAGACTCCGGCGGCGGGGATTTGGTTCCCGGCAGGGGGAATTTTCCTGGAACATGAGGGATTTTCAGGAAATATGGGGTTTTTCAGAGAACATGGGGAATTTTCAAGGAATCTGAAAAATTCCAAGAAATACGCAGAAAGCCGCCCGCTGAGGCTATTGGGCGGTTTGCGTAGCCGGGGCCTTGGCAGGGGAGGCGGGTTGGGTCCGCTTTTTGGCGGGGGCCTTGGGCTTAACCGCGTCATCAACGATGATCCGGGCCGGCATGGGATTGGCCTCGGGGGCGGGCGGACGCTGCGCGGCCTGAGCGCGGAGGCGAAGGATTTCCGCATCCTTGTCCGAGCTGAGACGCTCCATGCGTCCGGCAAGGGAGCGGCGGACGGCATCGAGGCTGGCGGCATTGGCTGCCAGAGCGCGATATTCGTCATTGGACCCAAAGGCTCCGGCAGCCTCGGCGAGAGTTTCCAGCACCTCGAACAAAGCGTTCATGTTGCGGTAAACCGCGAAGTTCGGGGCGAGTCCCTGGGGGTTGGCGCGAAGGTGTTCCAGCAGCGTGGGCAGGGCCTGCGTGAGATTGCTATCGAGGGACTGCACGCGGGAGATTGCCTGATTCTTGACGTCCGACTGGGTCTTCCACTTCTCTATACGCAACTTGGCCAGGTTGAGGCGAGTGGAGCTGGCAAACTGGTCCACATCGGCCAGCAGTGGCTGGATATCGCCCACGCCAACGCCAGCAGAGGAATTGGGAGACGCCGGCGGCGCCATCTGCTGCGCGGATAGTTCCGGAGAGGCAATGAATCCTGCGAACGCCAGCAGGAGACCCGTCAACAAAAGCTGGAAGATCTTGAGCATGAATTCAGTTCGATGCCTTCTCGCATCAGCCCGAAGGCCCCGGAAAGCATTGGCCACAACTTTTACCGTCAACCATATTACGCCTAATTACGCCGGTTGGTGGACGAAGTCTGAGGGGCAATTGGCAATGGGAAACCTTCGCGGGCAGGCTTGGAGGCCTCCCGATGTTTTTGGTTTGGCTCCGCGGTTTGACTCTGCAGTTTGACTCTGATGGAGACCTGGGCGAAAATGAAGTGTTACCGTTGATGTTGCGGCTGAAGAGTGGGCCTGTGGCGCAGCTGGGAGCGCGCTTCCATGGCATGGAAGAGGTCGTCGGTTCGATCCCGACCAGGTCCACCAAACATTTACCTGCTTGCAGCACCCCGCCTTTTAGTTCGGTAGGAAAACGTAGAATTGGCTGCCATGCATCACCTCTTCAGCCAACTTGACCCAGCCTGCCGCCGTGTCCAATAACTTTTCGGAAAAAAGTTATTCACGTCACACACCATTTACGCCCATTCTCGTTCCTGCATTAGTAGCGGATTGAAACCGAGAAGGGGGCACAGTGTGCCCCCTTTTTGCGTCGCCCCCCACGCGGGGGCGTGGTCCACGCGCTGTTAGGTTACAGCTCCGGAATATAGGAAAAGGCGATACGCGGAGGCATGGCTTCCGAAGACGTTTGCCTTCCCCCTACGTAGAGTGTTTGCTCTCCGTATTTTCCGTTCAGAGAATCCATTACATGGGCAATGCGGCCCCGTTTTTCTTCTTCCATGAAAAAGGACGAGGTATGAAGGCTTTCCGGAACCAGATCATGCAGCGACAGCCCAACGAAGGTTGGTTTGCCCCTGGGACAGCCCTCCCATACTTTGCGAAAGACCTCCATCAGCGTGACCGTATCCTGGCATTCCATCATCCGGACCCGGCCCTCCCATACATTCCTTTCCCGACCGTAGGAAAACCCTACACAAACGGAAAGTGCGCCAGTCCACAACTTCATGCGGCGCAGCCGCGTGGCTGCCTTGTGCAGAAGCTTCTCCAGAATCATGCCTGCCCGTTCCAGGCTGCGCTCCTCCGGGGCCAGCACATGCTGGTGCCCAATGCTGCTTCGGGAAGACTCCGGCTCTTCGAAATCTTCTCCGCGCAGCCAATGCCAGAAGCGCTCTCCCACCACGCTGCCCCATAGGGTACGCATCTGTTGGGGACTCTGCTGGCACAGCTGTTGCATGGTAAGAATTCCGTGGCGCTCCAACCGCGCATTCATGCGCCGTCCAATGCCGGGCAGATCGGCGGGCATGAGCCGGTAGAGACACTCCGGAAGGTCTGCCGGAGCTATCGCCACCAGTCCATCCGGCTTCTGCATGTTGGAAGCCGTTTTCGCCAGCATTCGATTGGGCGCAATGCCAATCGAGCAGCGCAGGCACTCGCCAACTTTGGCATATATCGTCCGCTTGATCTTTCGCCCAATCTCCATCGCATTTTCCACCACCCGCTCGCGGCCCAGCAGGCGGCAAGCCATCTCATCGATGGAAGCCACCTGGCTCACCGGAATGCAAAGATCGACCGCCTTCAGGATTTGCTGGTGGAACTCGATATACATCTCGTGCCGGGCCGGCACCAGGGCTATGCCCGGACACATCTGCCTGGCATCCTTCACCATGGTTCCGGTTTTTACGCCAAAGGCCTTTGCCTCGTAGCTGGCCGCGATGCAACAGGTCGTCTCTGCCACCACCGGCAGAACCGCAACCGGCTTGCCGCGCAGCTCAGGACTGACCTGCTGCTCCACCGAGGCAAAGTAAGAGTTGAGGTCAAGAAAGAGCCAGTTCACCCGGCTGCATTCCACGGAATTAGAGAGAGAGGCCGCCACAGGCGCCCATTCTACATTGGCGAATAAAAAACGAAAACGTTACGTTTAATCTGTTATTTAACAATGTTTTAGCAATAGCTGGCATTAGAAGGTGCTGCGGGAGAAGAGGAAAAACTAGAGAAGCTGGACGGGGAACAGCCATCCGGCTGCTCGGTGATCGAATCCTGCACGCGGTTCACTGGATTGCTGCTGAGCTCGGGGCCTCGGGAACACGATATACCTCAAGCACCCCATCCTGATTTATTTCACCCAGCAGCGAACCGTCCTGCCCGATCCTCTCTATTATTGGAGAGGACACTTCATGAAGGAGAACGAGCGTGGCAAATAATCCTGTTGGTTGGTTTGAGATTTACGTGCAAGACATGGAACGGGCCAAGAAGTTTTATGAGTCCGTTTTTCAAGCCAAGCTGCAACAACTGGAGACTCCCGGAATTGAGATGTGGGCTTTCCCCATGAACATGGAGGCCACGGGAGCGCCGGGTTCGCTGGTTAAGATGCCGGGGTTCCCTTCGGGGAAGAACAGCGTTCTGGTTTACTTCAGCTGCGCGGATTGCGCCACGGAGGCGGGACGGGTCAAGCAGTCCGGTGGCCGCATTGAGAAAGAGAAGATGTCCATAGGACAGTATGGATTCATTGCACTGGCGTATGACACCGAAGGCAACATGTTCGGACTGCATTCCCTGAAGTGAGGAAAGTGGGGATGAGGAGTGAGTGCTATTCTTCTATCGTTCGCCGGAGAAAAAAATAACGCGGGGAAGGCTCAGGCAATTCAACGAGGGGGCATTAGAAATGAAAATACCGGATGAAATCCCGGGCAATGTGGAGAGGATAATTGTGTATCCGAATGGAGAAAAAGAGTTCACTTATGCTCCATTTACAGTGGCCAACCGGTGGCCAGGTATCATCGTCAATTCTTCTCGCTTCAAGGACCTCCCTGTTGCGGAGCAATTTTACGAGCGAGCGC
>DASZRZ010000240.1:0-2419 GCA_035548935.1 Terriglobales bacterium | reverse complement strand
CTCGCGCCCGCTCCCTTGCCGCACGCCAATCCTGAAAACGCTGCCATAGGGCGACCATGAAAGAGAAGCGGGTATTTGCCCAGAGCTGCAGGTGGCTGAAAGAAAACGTAGTGCAAAGGAACAGCGCGACCGCCAATGCGCTAAGGGTTACCAGATAAGCGCCCGGGACGTTCAGATACCGAACCAGCACGTCGCTGAGGATGCGGCCTACAAGCCCTTCGACGGGGATAAAGCCCATCCACCGCCAATGCCATGGAAACAGACCCAGCAGGACCGGGGAGAAGGTCAACAGGGCGGAGCAGCCCAGCGACTTTGCGATCCAGGCGTCAACGGGGCGGGATCGCAGCCAGCGCACCCCGAGGAGCGCGATAAATACCGGCAGCAGAAAGGCCGTGATTCCCTGAAATTGAAGCAGAAGATCGCTGCCGTAAGCTCCCACGACTCCCACCCAGTTGTGGGCGGCACCGCGGACATAGACCGCAGCCGCTGTATTAAAAGAAGCATCAGCCGGAGAATAGGAGGACAACGCGAGAAAAAGAAGGAGCGCGGAGACCAGCAACAGAAAACCGATTAACTCGTTCAAACGCCGGTTTTTTGTTGGGGTAAATGCTTGAGCAAGAAAGCCCATTTGCATTACTGCGCTTCGAGGAGCCCGCAAATACACCGCAGACACCAATCCCGCCGGAGCTGAATCCGCCGGGTACGAAACGCGCGCTTGACCACCAGAGCGGAATGATTATGGCTAAATTGTTAAGGAGAGACAATGGAATTCTGCGGTATGTACCGTTCTCACCAGCATTAAGGCCGCATAAGGTTTGCGGGTGCGAATGAGTCAGAAGGGCTCGAAACTCTCCACCAAGGTGCGGTTTGGCAAGGCGGAGTGCAACTCGAAACTTGAAACTGCTTTCTGATCACGTTATGCTTCCAGCCCGAACACCAACATCGGAGTGCCGGTGCGGGAAAGAATTCTCTGGCGCATTGCCAGGAGGAGTACGCTTCATGGAAAGCTTCATTGCCAAACTGCTTCAGGATTTTGAACAGGGAAAGATGAATCGGCGCCAGCTGATTCAGAGCATCGCCGTGGCCGCCACTGTTGCCGCTGGCACTGGGGTAGCGGCGGCAGCGGTCCCCGATAAGACGATCGTAAAGGCGACAGTCCTCAACCATGTCAGCCATCCCGTGGTGGACTACGCCAAGAGCCGGGACTGGTATTCCGACCTTTTTGGGTTGAAGGTGGTTCTCGACGAGGGCAACCGGAAGGCCAATCTCGCCGTTGGAGAATCGCTCGTAATCCTCAAAAACCGCACTGCTGACGAGCTTCCTGTCGATCACATCTGCTTCACCATAGCGGGATGGGACGAGGATAAGAATGTGCGGCCCTCGGTCGAGGCCGAACTCAAGCGGCGCGGAATCAAGATTGAACGCCAGACCTCAATGAGCTTCTATATCAAGGATCCGGATGGATTCATTGTGCAGATTGGTGGAAAAGACCAGTAACAGCCAGCTTCCATGCGCCGCCGGCGCCATGCCGGCGGCGTGTTTCTAAAATGCCCGGGATAAAATCAGCAGCCCGAGCAGGATGCGATAGATCGCGAAGGGTGCAAATCCCCGGTTGCGCACCCAGCGCATAAACCACGCCACAACCCCATAGGCCACCACAAAAGACATCCCAAAGCCGATTGCCAGCAGTGTCCATTCATGGGTATTGGCGGGAGCCGTGAAGATTGTCCCCTCCGCGCCATGCCGCATCGACTTGAGAATGGTGTATCCGGTGGCCGATACCATCGTTGGGATTGAAAGCAGGAAGGAGAACTCCAGCGCCGAGGGGCGCGACATTCCGGCAACCTGGCCGCCCGCAATGGTTGACATCGACCGCGAGGTTCCGGGAAATACCGCCGAGAGTACCTGGCAGGCGCCGATCCATATTGCCTGCCCCAGGCTCATGTCCTCGACCCTGCCGGTACGCTGCCGCAGGGCCGCTGCTGCGCTGCCGAATCTGGCGTCGATGATCCACATGACCACGCCGCCCAGCGCGAGTGAAAGACCGATCACCAGCATGCTCTCCAGGTTTTTGCCGATCAGCTTCGATAGCAGGAAGGAAGGCACGGCGGTCACGATCCAGGCAATTGTGGTGAGTGTTAGTGGGTGGACCCAGGGCGAGCCTTTGCCGCTCTCTCCACCGGGGAAGGTTTTGGCGAAATGCCACAGCTTGACGCGAAAATAGATGGGAAGAACGAGGATGGCGCCCAACTGAATGACCACCGTAAACATCTTCCAATAGCCATCGGAGAGGGGAAGTCCCAGCCACTCTTCCGCGATACGCAGATGCGCAGTGGAGCTCACGGGCAGAAACTCGGTTACCCCCTCGACAATTCCCAGCAGGACAGCCAGCGCATAGTCGTTCAAGAAACCTCCCCTG
>DASZRZ010000239.1:0-5919 GCA_035548935.1 Terriglobales bacterium | reverse complement strand
CTCTCCCAGGTGCGAAGCGTGGACGCGCTGGTGCGCGCCATGGGGCAGACCGCGTTCAGCGGACGCCAGGTGGGGCAGGGTGCGGACGTGCTGGAGGCCATGGCCCGCGACAAGGATTGCTTTGTCGTCATGACCCTCTCGGGAGCAATGACCGTCGCTAAGCAGGGTCTGGTGGTTGCCGACCTGATTGAGCGCGGTATCGTCAATGCGCTGGTCTCGACGGGGGCGCTGATGGCTCACGGGCTGGTGGAAGCCGCTGGAATGTCCCATTACGTCTACGACCCCAAGATGAACGACGTGGAGCTCTACGAAGCGGGCTACAACCGCGTCTACGACACGCTGGAGCCGGAGACCAACCTGGACCAGGTAGAAGGGATCATGGCGCAAATTCTCGACGAATGGGATGCCTCGCAGCCGCTCTGCTCGTGGAAGCTGAACCGGGCCATCGGTGAGCACCTGCACAAGCATGTGAAGGGGCGAGGCATTCTCAAGTCGGCTTATGAGAATAATGTCCCGGTCTTCGTGCCGGCGTTTACTGACTCCGAGCTTGGCCTGGACTTTGCCCTTCACAACCGCATGTGCAAGCGGGAGGGCCGGCAGGGGCTGAGGTTTGAACCGTTTGACGACCTGGAGCACTTTGCCGAGACCATGATCCGGCCGGAGCGCATCGGGATATTTACCATTGGCGGAGGTGTTCCGCGAAACTGGGCGCAGCAGTTCGGTCCATTTATCGAACTGCGGCGGCGGCGGGGTGGGGAAGACATTCCACTGAAGCGCTACCATTATGGGCTTCGCATCTGCCCCGAGCCCGTGCATTGGGGCGGACTTTCCGGCAGTCCTTACAGCGAGGCGATCTCATGGGGCAAGTTTGTCCCACCCGAGGAAGGTGGTCATCTGGCGGAGGTGTTTGTGGATGCCACGGTGGGCCTGCCGCTGATCGTGGGCGCTGTGCTGGAGCGGCTGGCTAAAAAGTAGTATTCGAAATCAAGGCAGGCAGGAAAAAAGAAAAGGGCACGAGAATCTCGTGCCCTTTTTGATTTGCACAATGAAGGCAAATAACTTTCTTCCGAGCGCCAACTCCAGCTTAGTCGAAGATAAAAACCACAGCCGCAATTACGGTTGTCCACAGTCCACGCTTGTCCCCGACCGCGGACTGGGTGACATTCATGGTGCGGACGATTTTGTTGGAGAGGCGGTAGATCTGCTTCTTTTCGTCCCAGGACTTGTTGGGATCGAAGTCCACGTTCAACGTGGTTGCAAGCATTTCCGCCGCCAGCTCTTCCGCATAGTCGCCAGCCGCATCGTCGGTTTCGCCGAACGAGTGGTGCTCGCTCAGATAGCCGTAGGTATTGCGATCCGCGGGGACCGCAAGGCCGATGCTGGAAGCCATTAAACGGTGAGGCTCGCGGGTTGAGTTTTCCGCTACCACGGCGAAAACCACTTCGCCGGGGTAAAGGTGTTTCAATCCCTGGGCCTTTGTGATCATCTTGCAGTTAGGCGGGAATATTGATGAAACCCGCACGAGATTTTGAGCTGCGATTCCGGCATCGCGGAGTGCCAGCTCGAATGACGTCAGCCGCTCTTTATGCTTGCCGACCCCCTTAGTGAGGAAGATCCGCTTGGGGACCATCTCTCTGGCCAATGTCTCTATTCCCTCCAATAATTGCAAAACCAAATCACTACGTATATCACGTGAAAACTCGTAGCAGGGTTTTTTCTCGCAATATTTTCAAGCTCACGGAAGAGGCGCGCTAGTGCCCTGCCGGGAACACCTTGTCCAAATGTCAAAAATTCACGCGCCGTTTAAAAAGCACATTGTGCGGCAAGCGAATCAGGCAAGCACATCCGCATTCGTCTTTTTGACGGCGATTTCAATAAATGCCAAAGCCGCGCGGCTGAGCGCCTTGTCTTTGCGGAAGACGAGGGCTACGTCGCGGCGAATGCTGGCATCGGCAATGGTGAGTGCGGCCAGAACGCCGGACCGGACATCGTCGCGCACATTGGAGCGCGCGATAAAGCCCACGCCCACCTTTGCCTCCACGAAGCGCTTTAACAGCTCGCTGGAATCCAGTTCCATGGAAATATTGGGTTTAATGTCGAGTTCATGAAAGAGCTGCTCGATGGCATCGCGGGTGCGTCCCGTCTCGGGAACCAGCAAGGGATAGGGAGCAATATCGGCGAAGCCCACTTTTTTTGATTTGGCCAGGGCGTGGTCGGGAGGAACGATGATGACCAGTTCATCCTTGTGAATCTGCACCACGGTCAGCCGTTTGTCGTTGACCGGGAGCGCCACAACGCCGAAATCCACCGAGTTGGCCACCACGGATTCCAGAACCTTGGCGGATTCCATGCGGTCAATGTTTACGCCGACCCCTGGATATTGCCGCTTGAACTCGGCAAAGACCTCGGGAAGCACATAAAGACAGGTGCCTTCATTGGCCCCAACCACGATTTCTCCGCGGGGAATGTGCTGCATCTCCTGCATGGCGGTGATGACGGCCCGCCGGGCTTCGATGGCATCTTCCGCATAGCGGTGGAAGACCTTGCCCGCGGCCGTGACCGAGACCTTGCCGCCGGTGCGATCCAGAAGCTTGGCGCCAACCTCTTCTTCGATACCGCGAATCTGGGCGGAGATCGCCGGTTGCGTGCGGAAACGCTTCTCCGCTGCCCGGGAAAAGCTGAGGTGCTTCACCACTTCCAGAAAGGTTTCGAGCTGATCAAAGTCCATGGGTATTCAGCAGGTCCAACCGCAGCCTTGATGAGGATAGAAACGCGAGAACCGGGCGAAAACACTCCCAATCTTCAATATCCACGGGACAAGATACACGAAATACCCGATCAAGCTCACAGAATCCGGCAAAAAGGTTTCGAATACGCCCCCGGAGGTCAATCTCCTGCATCCGGTGGAGATTGAGGCCGCCGATGGGATAGCCGCCGGCACAGAACTGGGATTGATGGTTAAATGTTGATGGTTTTTGCTTATAAGCGCAATAAAAAATTACAGTTTGCCGGGTGACTACTTCGCCCTAGTATGCTGCTGGACAGGTGAACGCTATCCATGTGAAGCAGGAAAACCGCTCACGTTCCTTTCTTCTGGATGTATCCATTCTTCTGGATGTGTCCATCGTTTTCATGACAAACAGAACCCCTTCACTATGATATTGCCGGAAATGTGCAATTGTCGGCATGCAGAGCCCGAGGCGTACCCCAAGCCACAGGGAGCCGCGAGGCGGCATGGATTTCCATGGCAAGACCGGTTGCGATACATTGGAGGGCGCTTCCACAGTGCAAAAGGAGATGTTTCCCATGGCTGACCCCAAGGCCGTTTTGGAATTCGCCAAGAAAAATGGCGCAAAGCTTCTGGATGTCCGGTTTACGGACCTCCCCGGTTTGCAGCATCACGTTTCCTATCCAATCGGCCAGGTCAGCGAGTCGTCGTTTGAGGATGGGTTTGGCATGGATGGTTCGTCCATTCGAGGATGGGCTGCGATTCATGAGAGCGACATGCTGCTCATCCCCGATCCTTCCTGGTACATCATGGATCCCTTTGCCGAAGTGCCCACGCTGGTAATGATTGCGGATGTAATCGATCCGGTGACCAAGCAGCGTTACGATCGCGACCCGCGGTATATCGCCAAGAAAGCCGAGATGTACCTGGCGTCGACCGGGATTGCGGATACCGCGTTCTTCGGGGCCGAGGCCGAGTTTTTTATTTTCGACAACATACGATTTGATCAGACGGTCAACACGGGCTTCTACTTCATCGACGCCGAGGAGGGCAGATGGAACTCCGGGCGCGAGGAGAACAACCTTGGGTACCGTCCGCGCTATAAGGAAGGGTATTTCCCGGTTCCGCCGACGGATCATTACCAGGATCTCCGCACGGAGATGACCATGGTGATGATCGAGTGCGGGCTGGAGGTGGAGTGCCACCATCACGAGGTAGCCACCGGCGGGCAGACGGAGATCGACCTGAAATTCGATTCGCTGGTGAAGTCCGCCGACCACATGATGCTCTACAAGTACATTGCGAAGAATGTGGCGTATCAGCATGGAAAGACAGTGACTTTCATGCCGAAGCCTCTCTTTCAGGATAACGGCAGCGGCATGCACACGCACCAGTCGCTATGGAAGAGCGGCAAGCCGCTCTTCGCGGGCGATGGCTATGCGGGTCTTTCGCAGATGGCGCTGCACTACATCGGTGGGCTGATCAAGCATGGTCCGGCTTTGGCGGCGATCATTGCCCCCACGACGAACAGTTATAAGCGCCTGGTCCCGGGTTTTGAGGCGCCGGTAAACCTGGCCTACTCCCGGCGCAACCGATCGGCCTCTTGCCGGATTCCGATGTACTCGGCTTCACCCAAGGCCAAGCGCGTGGAGTTCCGGCCTCCCGATCCGAGCTGCAACCCCTACATGGCGTTCGCGGCCATGATGATGGCGGGTCTGGACGGCGTTGAGAACAAGATCGATCCGGGTCAGCCGCTGGATAAAGACATCTACGATCTGGGCGCGGAAGAGCTGGCCAAGGTCCCTTCCATGCCTGGTTCGCTGGAAGAGGCCCTGGACGCCCTCGAAAGCGACCACGAATTCCTGCTCAAGGGCGATGTCTTTACCGAAGAGCTGATCGATACCTACATCGGATATAAGCGGGATAAGGAAGTGAACGCGATCCGGCTGCGTCCTCATCCTTATGAGTTCGCCATGTACTACGATATTTAACGTGCTGCGCCTTGTAGGATGAATTCATGTCAGTCGCGAAACTTCTGGGGTTTCTGAAGGGCCAGTCGCAATCGAATTCGGCCGATACAGAGACCGTGCGCAAAATTGTGCGTCAGCTCGACAACATGGAGCCGGAACGCGCACGCTTTACCGCCGCTTTTGCCTACATACTGAGCCGTGTGGCCCGGGCGGACATGAACATCAGCGAAGTGGAGTCGGCGCAAATGGAGCGGCAGGTGGCAAAGCTCAGCGGTCTTTCCGAAGAGCAGGCCATCCTGGTGGTTCAGATCGCCAAAACTCAGGCCACGCTCTTTGGGGGGACGGAAAATTTTCTGGTCACCCAGGAGTTCAACAAGATGGCTACACAGGAACAGAAGCTGGCGATTCTGGATTGCCTGTTCGCGGTCTCGGCGGCGGATGAATCCATTTCAATGGAAGAGGATCGCGAGATACGCCTGATTTGCGACGAGCTGCAACTCACCCATCAGGACTTCATCACCGCCCGGCTCAGGTACAAGGAATATCTGTCGGTTCTGAAGAACAAATCCTGACGGTTCTGAAGAACGCGGTTCTGAAGAACGCGGTTCTGGAGAACGGGATTCTGGAGAACGGGATTCTGAAAAACAAAGCCTGACAGGGCACGCCAGTTCGTGGCGTACCCTGTTTTTTGTTCCGGGCGGGATTTACCGGGTGTTTTTGCGCTTCCGGGACCTGAGGGTGGCAAGGGCCGTGCCCGCGATTCCCAGCCCCATAAGCATGGAACTGGACGGCTCAGTGATGGCCGTTGGTCTTGATGTGGACGAGGTGACCGAGACTGCATCGAGCTTCCAGAAGTCGGCATCATTCTGGAATGCAAATTTCAGTGTTGTGTTTATGGAACTCGCGGTTAAGCCGGCGAAGGTATATGTTGACCAGCCGAAGGCATAGACATCATCCAGAACACTCGCTGGAATTTCCACCCCACCCCAACTGACGGAAAAGTAGTTCTCATCGGCCCCGCTGGCGGTCTTGCCATTTCCCAACTTGAACGACAAGGTGTAGATGTCGCCGGGAGTGGTGGTCAAAACCTGCTGCAAATAGCTAATAGAGTCAAGGGGACCCGCCTGGAAAAAGTAACTTCCGTCTGCTGCTCCGCCAGACTCCCTGGAGTTGTACACAGTGGAGCCGGTTTGCGTCCAGCCGGTGCTAAGCGGACTCTCA
>DASZRZ010000238.1:0-4189 GCA_035548935.1 Terriglobales bacterium | reverse complement strand
CCCTTTGCCGCCCAGACATCCAATTCCACGCCATCTTCCGCTGCCAAAACGCAACTTGTCATCCTCGGCACCGGTACTCCCAAGGCTGACCCGGACACTTCCGGCCCCTCCGTCGCTGTCGTGGTCGGCGGGTCGGCCTATTTAATTGATTGCGGCCCCGGCGTAGTGCGGCGGGCTGCCGCGGCGCAGCGCAAGGGCATTAGTGCACTCCTGCCCTCAAAAATCCAGGTGGCTTTCATTACCCACCTGCATTCCGATCACACGGTGGGCTATCCCGACCTGATTTTCACGGCTGGGTCGCAGCGCAAGAGACCTCTGGAGGTCTACGGCCCGAAAGGTCTTCAGCGCATGACCAGCTACATACAGCAGGCTTGGTCCGAGGATGTTTACATTCGCTCGCACGGCCCCAATGAGCCTAATCCCATCGCCTACAAAGTGAACGTGCATGAAATCAAGCCGGGAGTGGTCTACAAAGATGACAATGTAACCGTAAGCGCTTTCCTTGTGGCCCACGGAAATTGGGCTCAGGCGTTCGGTTATAAGTTTGAAACTGCGGATCGTACGATCGTCATTTCAGGAGACACGTCCCCCACGGATGCTATCGTGAAGGCGTGCAACCACTGCGACATTCTCCTGCACGAGGCCTATGGCGAGTCTCGCGTCTCCCACAGCGCTAAAAGTAACGACTACTTTCGCACCTTTCACACTTCCGTGGTTGAACTCGCCAAGGAGGCCACGGAGGCCAAGCCTGGCCTGTTGATTCTGTACCACCAGATGTATTCCGACGGCCAGAGCTACGATCAACTGCTCGATGAAGCCAGGCAACACTACCAGGGCAAGGTGGTCTCGGCCCGGGATTTGGATGTCTACTGATCAAAACTTATTCAGGCCCTCGGTCAACTCGATGTAGGTGCCCCAGGGATCGGTGAAGAATGCGAGCGAGAGCTGCGGACTTGCCTTGGTGAACGGACGGTCGAGTTTAATTCCGCTGGCCTCAAGTTTCTTGCAGAATTCTTCAAGATTTTTGACTTCGAAGCCGATGTGATCGAGCGCGGTTCCCTGGGTTTTCGTGGTCGGCGTTGTAACGCCGGAGATCGTCAGCGTTCCCCCGGGGAAGTCCACGACTTTAAAGGTCCGCTCCGCGGCGACTCCGCCAAACGTTTTTACGTACCACGCCTGAAGCTCCGTAACCGATTTTTCGGGCACGAAGAAATGGACGTGGTGATTCATCATGGGGACGGACATGGTTTTATCTTCAAAAAGCTCAACCTTCAGGCCGTCCTCGCTGTATACAAACGCCTGTTGGGGCCACCTGGCGCCCTTTTCGCCCTTGACCCCCGCGCTGGTCAGGCGCTCGAATTCGGCGGCGACATTCTTCATCCTTATGCCCGCGTGGTTTATTACGGTTCCCACGCTGCCGCCGGTGGGCTCCGCTTTACGCAGGAACACCAGATTTCCCGGAATCTGCATGATGGTGCTTTCGCCAAACTTGACCGGCTTTGCTCCCAGTAAAATCCAGAATCGCTTCGCGGCCTCCACATCCCGCACGTTGAGGTGCAGGTGGCCCATGGAGACGCCAGCTTCGTTGGGCGGAGCCACCTGCGCCGGTAAAAGGCTCGCCGTCAATATGAGAGTCAGAAAAAGAATCCGCTTCATTGCACAACTCCTTGGGCCGTGGGGGTGCCCCGGCGGAAACATGATACGTAAAGCGGCAGGGGCTTTGTAGTCTCTTGTGCGAGTTTATACGCAGAAAGTTCGCGGCCTGAGGTTATAAAGCCGGCGTTGGCGCGACAAGAAGTGCTGCGTGTTATTGCTGTTTCGATTCCAGTTCCGCCCAGCGGGCGTATAAATCATCGACGGCCTTCTGAGCTTCCTCCATCGCGGATTGCGCAGCGAGGAGGCGATGGGCATCGACGGCGATTTCTGGGCTCTCGAAGGCCGAGCGCCGCACCGCCAGTAGCTCTTCGGCTTCGGCAATGCGCTGTTCCATGTTGGCGAACTCGCGAGCTTCGATATAAGAGAGCTTCTTTTTGACCGCAGTATTCCCAGCCGCTGCCGATGCGGCGCTGCCGCGGCTTTTCGCTGCCTGCTTTTCGCGACGGCTCCAATCGCTCCATTGGGAATAATCGGCGAATTGCGCGATGTTTCCCTGGGCATCGATTCCCACGACAATTTTCGATACCCGGTCGAGCAGATAGCGATCGTGAGTCACCATCACCAGCGCGCCGCGATATTCCAGCAGGCTCTCCTCAAGAACTTCCAGTGACTGGATATCGAGGTCGTTGGTCGGCTCGTCCAGCAGGAGAACATCGGCGGGCTCCAGCATTACTCTGGCGATCAGGATGCGCGCCCGCTCGCCTCCGGAGAGACGTCCCACGGGCTGACGCAGCTGGTCGCCGGTGAACAGGAAGCGAGCCGCCCACGAGGCCACGTGGATCACGCGGTCCTGATACACCACCGAGTCGCTATCGGGCGCAAGCGCACGTGCTAATTCGATATCTGGATTCAACACGCGGTTTTGATCAAAGTGAACCACCCTCAGCAGGTCTGCCCGGCGAACGCTGCCAGAAACGGGTTCGATGCTGCCCTCGATCAGCCGTAACAACGTAGTCTTTCCGCTGCCGTTCGGGCCTACCAGTCCTACACGCATTCCGGCAGTGAGGATGAAGCTGAAGCCGGAGAAGAGGGTGCGTCCGTCATATGCGTATCCCGCATCCTCGATCTCCACCAGGCGCTTGGTCTTGCGATCGGTTGCCTGCAGGTCGATTCTCGCCGAGGTGGTGCGAGTCCGCGCACTCAGATCGGCAGCCTCGGCAATCAGCTGGTTTGCCCGGTCGATTCGCGCTTTGGATTTCGTGGTTCTGGCCTTGGGACCTCGCCGCAGCCACTCGATTTCGCCCCGTACGCGGTTTTCCAGCGCTTCCTGGCGGCGGGCCTGCGCCACCAAAAAGTGTTCTTTCTGTTCCAGAAATGCGCTGTAGCTGCCATGCACCCGCAGCAAGCCATCGGGATAGACGCGGTTCAGTTCCGCCATTTCCGTAGCGAAGTTTTCCAGGAAATAACGGTCGTGGGAGACGGCAACCGTGGCGAACGGGGCATTGAGCAGCAACTGTTCCAGCCAGTCGATGGCGGCAATATCGAGATGGTTTGTGGGCTCGTCGAGCAGGAGAACATCCGGCTGCTGCACCAGGGCTTCGGCAATCGCGAGACGCTTGCGCCAACCGCCGGAGAGCGTGCTGGCCTCAGCCTCAAAATCTTCAAATCCGGCGCGTCCCAGGGTTTCCGCTGCGCGGCCGTCGTGCTCGTTTTCCGGCACCGCGCTTCTCTCAAGCGCCTGCGCAATAACAGAACGGACGGTTGTGCCGGGCTCGAATTGCGAGTCCTGCGCAACAAAGCTGAGCCGTGTCAGCTTCCGCCATGCGACCTCGCCCTCATCGGGATCGAGGCGCCTTGCCAGTATCTGCAGCAGCGTGGATTTTCCAGAGCCATTCGGTCCAATGACCCCGATGCGCTCGCCCTCAGAAACCGTGAACGAAAGGTTCTGAAACAAGCGAGATGCTCCAAAGCTCTTGGCAAGACCTTGTACGTTTACAATCGGCGGCAAATTCCGGTTTATCTCCCCTGAGAGTGACTGAATGAGAATAGCAGCAGCGGTCCGCGGGAGGTGCGATCCTCCTGGCACATGGAATCAAGTGGGGGCGCGGCAGGTTCAACGGCTGGGCTCCGGCAAGATTTTGTAATTCGTTGCCGGATCGCAAAACCATCTACAATCCCCAATGGAAGCAGGAGGCTTTTTGGCATACATCCAGTTTCTCGGCGCGGCGGGTACGGTTACCGGCTCCAAGCACCTCATCAATCTCGATCCGGAAAGTGAGGGTGGGTCCGGACTTCAGGTGCTGGTGGATTGCGGCATGTTCCAGGGGCAGAAGGAGTGGCGCTTGCGCAACTGGGAGCCACTGCCGATCCCGGCGCGGGAGATCGATGCAGTCATCCTCACTCATGCCCACCTCGACCACTGCGGATGGATTCCCCGTCTGGTGAGAGAAGGTTTTCGCGGGCCGGTTTATGCCACTCCGGCTACGGTGGATTTGTGCGCCATTCTGCTGCCCGACTCCGGACATCTGCAGGAAGAGGATGCGGCCTTCCATAATCGCAGGAAAAGTTCCAGGCACAATCCGGCTGTGCCCCT
>DASZRZ010000237.1:0-2699 GCA_035548935.1 Terriglobales bacterium | reverse complement strand
AGCACGGCTTCGATTTCCTCGGCGGAATAATTTTCCAGCAATGTGTCGGAGAGGATGATGCGCCGGGTGCGTCCGAGTCCGGTGAGGGCGGCATTGGCCTTCTTGCTCTTTGCCGAGAGATTCCATTCGTAAACGCCGCGGACGCGAGTGCCGGCGCGTTCGGAGAGGCGAAGCAGGCGCTGGCGAAGCTCGTCGTTTTCCAGCGGCTCGAATTTGTAGAACAAAGGGAACAGGACGACCGGCGCAATTTGGGCGAAGACAACGGCGAGTATGACGAAGACGGCCCAGGCAAGAATCCACCACCATTCAGGAGAGAGGCGGATTGCCCGGTAGACCAGCTCGACGACGATGGTGGCAAGAAGCAATCCGATGATCCAGCTCTTGGCCTGGTCGAAGAACCAACTGGAGGCGTTCTGATTGGAGAGTTCGTAGCGGTGCTCGATGCGGAAGCCATAGTAATCGAGCGGCAGGCCGAATAGCTTGCCCGCCAGCGTCAGCAAAGCGACGTAGAGAAAAACCGCGAGGGCATAACGCTGTCCGGAGGCCTGGTAGGCCCAGTCGCGCAGGGTGCTGGTCCAGCCGGTGGCGAGCAGAAGGCCCATGAGGGAGAGCCCGAGGAGGAAGTCCACGACAGCCATGCGGCGGTGGAGACGGTTATATTCGCGAGATTCTTTGGAATCGGCGCCACCAGTCTTCTCGGGTTGTGAGGCGCTCAAAGCCATTTTGCTCAGTATGGCAGATTCCGCCGGTTGCAGTTCATCGGGCCCGCCCGGGCAATGCCACAGCGGAGTTGCTGACGAAGCTTTCCGCCTGGGCGAGTATTTCGCGGACCAGCTCCGGGGAGGCGGCCTCGGAGTAGATGCGCAGGAGCGGCTCGGTTCCCGAGGCCCGCAGCAAGACCCAGGGTTGCGCATCGCGCGGACCGGTGGAGCTTTCGAGGAACAGTTTGATGCCGTCGAGATTTTCTTTACGAAGGATTTTGAAGGCTCCGATTGAGCCGGTTTCCGGGGATTCGGCGCGGTGGATGGCCGACTGCTTCAACTCATCGTTGATATGGAGATCGACGCGTCCGTAGTGGTGCTGGCCGAATTCGCTTTGCAGATGAGCGACCAGTTGACCGAGGGTTTTTTTACTGTCGGCCATGGCATTGACCAGCAGCAGGGCGTTCAGCACACCGTCGCGCTCCGGTAAATGGCGCGGGATACCAATGCCGCCAGACTCTTCGCCACCGATGAGCACCTCTTCGCCGGATAAAACGACATCGCAGACGTATTTGAATCCAATCCCGTGCTCGATGAGCTTACGGCCGTAGCGCTGGGCAATGCGATCGAGCATGCAGGTGGTATTGAAGGCGCGGGTGATGGCTCCGGGCCACTTCTTGAACTCCAGCAGCCACCACAAGAGGATGGCGTAGCACTTGTGGGCATCGACGAACTGGCCATCTTCGGAGACGGCGCCGATACGATCGGCGTCGCCATCGGTGGCGAATCCGGCATGACAGCGCTCCTGCACCACGGTTTGCTGAAGCATGGCGACGTGAGGGAGGATCGGTTCGGGATTGATGCCGGGGAAGAGCGGGTTCAACTCACCGCGAATCTGCACGCACTCGACGCCGCGCGAACGAAGAATATCCGCGACCAGATTGCGGCCCGCTCCATGCATGGAGTCGATGGCGATCTTGAAGCCGCCGCTGCCGATGGCATCGAGGTTGGCAAAGCTGGTGATGGCTTTAACGTAGGGAGCGGAGAGGTCCATCTTCTCAATGGGGGCGCGCCTGCCCTTGGGCATGCTGCCGGCGCGAACCTCGGCTTCGATCTGCTTCATTACGGCGGGGCGCGCCGAGCCGCCGAACTTTTCCTTAAACTTGATTCCGTTCCAGTTCCAGGGATTGTGGCTGGAGGTTATGGCGACACCCCCGGCGGCTCCGAGACTTTTGACCATGTAGGAGATTGCGGGGGTGGGAATGGGGTCCTGTGAGAGCAGGACGGGAATGCCGGCATCGGCGATGACCTCCGATACGGCAGCGGCAAAGCGGGGGGAGCCGAAGCGGGTGTCATACCCGACGATGATGCCGCGCTCCGGCTGCTCATTTTTGAGCACGTAGGCGGCGATGGCTCCGGCGACGCGGCGGACATTCTCCAGGGTGAAGTCGTCGGCGATGAGGCCGCGCCAGCCATCGGTTCCGAATTTGATTTCCGGGGCGTTCATTTCGAGGCGTCCATTTCCTCAACCATTGGATTCCTAAACCAGGCTGGCAAGTTTCTTTTTGTCGAGATATTTGACGACTTTGCCCACGTCCTGCGAGTGCTCGCGGGTGGTGATGAGAAGCGCGTCGCCGGTCTGGACGACGACCAGGTTCCGGACGCCCACTGCGGCGACGAATGTACCGGGAGCGTAGATGTAGTTGCCCTCGGCTTCGAGGGTAAAGTGTTTGCCGCCGACGATGATGTTGCTGCCGTTTTTCCCCAACTGGTGCTCATAAAGTGCGGCCCATGAGCCGAGATCGTTCCAGGCGAAGTCCGCCGGAATGGCGTAGATGCGCGAGACGCCCTCGCCGCGGGAGGAACGTGGTTCGAGAAGGGCGTAATCCACGCTGATGTTCTCGCAGCGCGGATAGAGCCGGGCAAAGGTACTGTTGAAGCCGCGAGTGCCGTAAGAGTCCGCAATCTTCTCAAGAAGGGCGGCGGTTTTGGGGAGAT
>DASZRZ010000236.1:0-3795 GCA_035548935.1 Terriglobales bacterium | reverse complement strand
CGGGGCTCCGGCCGTCACCATCCCTGTGGTCCACAGGGAATTAAAGACTGGGTTCGAGTTGGAAGCCGGACCTTGGTTAGAAGCCAGGTTGGAAGCCATGGTAGCGGCCTCTGCCGGTACGCCTTGACTGGCGCCATTGCGGCGGGCGGCGGCTGTAAGGCTCATTGTCCGGTTTAGAGTCTCGGTCCTATTAAGAGCTTCGGTCCGGTTTAGAGTCTCGGACTGCTGGGTTGTGAATGGCTGAACTGCATTCCCGCGGCTCGCGACGATAACCTGAGGATCAGAAACCGCTGTTTTTTGCCGCGAGGGTAGGGAGGAAGCCCCACTTCTTTGCTGGGCTTCTGCCGGAACTGCCGCTGCCGTTGTGGATGTTGTATCCGACCCCGTCATAGTCCACGGCTGCTCTGGTTCGGCACGGAAAACATGGGCCTCAGCGGGATTCGCGGCGGGCTGTTCCAACCGCCCAACCCAGACCGCGCCTACGATGATGGCAGCTGTAGCGGCCACTCCAGCCCAGCGCAGGGGAAGCGAGCGCAGCGACGCCCATCCCAATCCGAAACGCTGCGGAGCGGTTTTAAACTCTTTATATTGATGCGCTTCATACTGATGCGCTTCAACCTCTGACATTTGCGGCAGGATAAGGCTGACCTCCTCCCGACAGGTGTAGCAGGCGGCGAGGTGGTTCAGGATGGAAGCGCGGCGATCAGGGCTCAGGGCCTGTTCAACCAAGGCTGCAAGCTGGTCCGGCTCGGGGTGGCCGTCCGAGGCGATGGCGCGTCCCAGCGCCAGCCGTGCGGTTTGAGGCAATTGTTGCATAAGGTCTTCTCTTTTAATCATTTCCCGTGTTGCCAGTTCGAGTTCTGCTGGCCATAACTGATGTTCAAAGAAGCGATCAGGAGTCCCCGCCGGTAGGTTTACCTCCGGCCTTACGCTTAGAGAACGGCTGGGCGGGAGTTTCTTGCAGATTTTCTTTTAATTTTGTCCGGATATCGAGTTGGACGTCCCGCACGTCGGCTTCCAGGGCCTCTTCCGCCTGCGCCCGGCTCATGCCCAGGCGGATCATGTTGTCGCGAATCTTTTTTCTCAGGCCAGAGGTAATCTTCTCCAGCCGGCGGCTAGCCGTGGACTCGTGCATCCCAAGGGTACGGGCCACCTCGGCCAGAGTCCTCCCATCCAGGAAATAAGAAGCTAAAAGGAAGCGGTCTTCGCCGGTAAGGGCTGCAATGGCTTCGCCTGTGGCCCTCTCCAGGCGGCCATCGACGGGGACATTCTCTTCTATTGGCTGGGTGGGCAACTCCCCCGCCGCCTCCTGCTCCTCAAGGCTGACCATGCGGCGGCCACTTCTGTATATGTTGATGAAAGCACGCGACATAACCGCACGCATCCAGCCCAGCAGCGAGCCGCAGCCGGTGTAGCTTGCCAGCTTGGAGACGCGTTGCGTCCCAGAGCCCTCGGATCCATAAAGGTCGGCAAAGATGTTATCGGCGAGGTCGCGGGCTATGCTCTCGTCCCGGGCGATGGATTGCGCCATGTCATAAAGCGCCACGCGGTACCGGGTTAGAAAGGTCTCCCATGCAGCATCGCTACCCGCGGCGCAGGCGCGGGCAAGGGCGAGCTCTTCCACGTGCAGGCCGGAGAAAAAATCCCTGGCCTTTTTCGCATCCTCTATATGCGAAAGATTTTTGGTGGCAATTTCACTCAGGATGCGGGCAAATTCGTCGATACTAATGCCGTAGCGGGAGCCCCCGCTGTTTTCGTAGAGATCGGCTAACAGAGTCTGGTTGTTGATAACATGGGGGTTAAGGGGATCTTCACCAGAATCCGCGTTCGTGATTGACCCACTTGCCATCGAATGTTGGATGGTACCAAATTTTTTTTGCAAGTTCGGCAAGATTGCGCGTTCTACATGTGGGGAAAGCAAGGGGCAGAGATGGGAATCGAAGCCCAACAAATTATGGGGGTCCACACTCCTTCGTGGGCCCCCTGCCGAATTCAGCAACCGGATTCCGAAACATCCCCACAAGTTTAAGTACTTCGCGCGCTTCGTCGTTGATTATCACCCGATAAGCCGCCATTAGTCGAATCAATGAATGAGTGAGTCATTCACCAGGTAAAAGAGAGAAAAAGATTCGCCCCTGAGAGGTAACAACAATGATGTCAGTCTGGACTGGTCACTCCCTTCAGCAGAAGTCCTCCACCAGCACGCAGCCTTCGAAGCAAATCAGCCGCGGGATCCAGCCCAAGGTATTGGAAGAAGGGCCGGCCGCCTCTGCCAACTGTTTCGGCAGGCGTTCCAAGACCAGCAACCGGCGGCAGGGAAGCCGTGTGGCCACCACAATGGAGATCGTGATGCGCTCCCTCAAGTCGAAGCGCAGCCGGAATACCCCAATCAAGGCTCAGATGACCGACATCAGCAGCGGCGGCGTGTGCATTACCATGAAGAAGCCCTTGCAGGTTTCCTCGGTGCTCCGCTGTGAGTTCAAGGTGGGAGATGCCGGAGTGGCCGTGCCCAGCCTCATGCAGGTCCGCTGGGTCGAGCCGGTCAAGGCAGGCGAGTATCGCTGCGGCCTCCTCTATCTGATCTAAAAATTGTGCGGCATTGTTCTCCAGGCCTCCGGTGCCAACGCGCCGGAGGCTTTTATGTTTGTGCAATCAGCGGTTGTCCGCCGCGGTGTGATATCGATGGTGATCTCGATTGTTATGATGCTTGGCTAAGGAAAGCCCTCGCCTGCCATGAGCCTTCACCGAACGCAGATCGGAATCGTCGGAGCGGGACCCGCCGGACTGGTGCTTGCCCATTTGCTTCATCTCGCCGGTATTGATTCGGTGGTGCTCGAACTGCACAGCCGCCAGTACGTGGAAGAGCGCATCCGCGCGGGCGTACTTGAGCAGAACACCGTGGATCTGCTGGTAAACATGGGTGTGGGTGAGCGGCTTCAACGCGAAGGGCGGATTCATCGCGGAATCGAACTGCGCTTTGACGAACGCAGACATCGCATCGACTTCGACGATCTCACCGGCGGCAAGGGCATCACGATTTATGCCCAGCACGAGGTCATCAAGGATCTGATCCAGGCCCGGCTGGCCGTTGGAGGCGAGATTCTCTTCGAGGCCCGGGAGGTGTCGGTCCAGGGAATCGATGGTTCTCCCCGCATCCATTACATGAAAGAGGATCAGCATCATGAACTGGCATGCGACTTCATCGCCGGATGCGATGGTTTTCATGGCGTGTGCCGGGCTGCAATCCCAGAGACGGCGTTGAAGAGTTATGAGCGGACGTATCCCTTTGCGTGGCTCGGAATACTGGCGCAGGCGCCGCCTTCTTCGGACGAGATCGTGTACGCCAGTCACGAGAGAGGCTTCGCATTGGTCAGCATGCGGTCGCCGGAGATCAGCCGGTTGTACCTGCAATGCGATCCCACGGAGGACATTGCGAACTGGCCGGATGACCGGATATGGGAGGAGCTGAGTCTCCGCTTAAAAACCGGGGACGGATGGAGCCTTAATCACGGCCCCATTCTTCAGAAGGGAATTACAGGGATGCGAAGCTTCGTAGTGGAGCCCATGCGCTACCGGCGGCTGTTCCTCGCCGGGGATGCGGCGCACATTGTTCCCCCTACGGGCGCGAAGGGTTTGAATCTCGCTGTAGCCGACGTTCGCATTCTGGCGCATGCCATCGCCGATTTCTATCGTGCTGGACGTCGCGAACTGCTCGACCGTTATTCGGAAATTTGTCTGCGCCGGGTATGGAATGTGCAGAGGTTTTCCTGGTGGATGACCTCCATGCTGCACATT
>DASZRZ010000235.1:0-3831 GCA_035548935.1 Terriglobales bacterium | reverse complement strand
TTACTGTTCTACCGTCGCCTGGTCCACCAGCAGAATCGGAATACCTTCGCGTACCGGATACACCCGGTGGCACTGGCCACACTTCAGAGTCTCGCGCTCCTTGTTGTAGCTAAAGGCGGTTTTGCAGAGGGGACATACCAGCAAATCAAGCAATTCGTTTTCGAGCATAGTCTCATTGTAGCCCTCGGACCATAGCCGGACTACTTCAACATTCAATTCTCTTTTCCGATGGCGCACGGCCCCTTCAAGATCATCTCGGTGAGGTAAAATCGAGCTCCAAAAAACAGACTCCGTCGCAATTTGAGACGTTGAGACTCAACTGCGGCACAGCGAGGAAACATGCCCGCCACTCTCCTGGATGGCAACAAGATCGGAAGCCAGATCAAAGCGGAAATCGCGGATCAGGTCACTGCCATGCGCGCCGCCGGCATGCAGCCCGGTTTGGCTGTCATTCTGGCCGGCCACAATCCGGCCTCGCAAATTTACGTTGCTGGCAAGATAAAGTCCTGCGAAGCCCTCGGCATTCATAGTGAGACGCTTACCCCCCCTCAGTCCGTAACCACACAGGAGCTTCTGGCTCTGGTCGGTGAGTTGAACCGCCGCCCCGATATCGACGGCATTCTGGTCCAGCTTCCCCTGCCTCCTCAGGTTGACTCCAAAGCGGTTCTCATGGCAGTGGACCCCGCCAAAGACGTCGACGGATTCCATCCCATGAACGTCGGCTTCCTCTCCACCCAGCGTCCCGGATTGGTCCCCTGTACCCCTGCCGGAATCATGGAAATCCTGAAGCGCACCGGCATTCCTGTGGACTCCGCCGAGGCCGTGGTCGTAGGCCGCAGCGACATTGTGGGCAAGCCCATCGCCATGCTGCTCACCAATCAGAACGCCACCGTCACCATCTGCCACTCCCGGACCCGCGACCTGCCCGCGGTTTGCCGCCGGGCGGACATACTGGTCGCCGCCATTGGCCGCGCCGGCATGATCACCCGCGACTTCGTGAAGCCCGGCGCCACCGTAATCGATGTCGGCATGAACAAAATCACCTCGCAGCAGGAATTCAACCGCTTCTTCCAGGGGAATCCCGCGAGAGAAAAAACCTTCCTCGAAAAAGGTTCCACCTTGATCGGAGACGTTCACCCTGAGGTCGCACAGGTCGCCGGAGCCATTACCCCGGTCCCGGGTGGCGTGGGCCCATTAACCATTGCCATGCTTATGGTGAACACCGTAAAGGCCGCACGCATGCGCAGGGGAGCGGCCATCGAAATCCTTGCAGAAGCCCGGCGGGGGTGACATTGCTTCGCATTGGACTCACCGGCGGAATCGCCTGCGGCAAGACCACCATCGGACACATGTTCGAGGATCTCGGCGCCTGTCTCGCCCAGGCCGACCAGATCGCCCATGACCTAATGCGCCCCGGCGAGCCGGTCTACGCCCAGGTGGTTCAACACTTCGGCTCCGACATCGTCCACGTGGATGGCAGCATCGACAGCGCCCGCCTCGCTCAGGCCGTCTTTGGCGCCGGACGCGTCGAGGAACTCAACGGCATCGTTCACCCTGCGGTCATTGCCTCACAGGAGAGGTGGCTCTCGGACATGGAACGCGGCTCGCATTGCTCGGTCGCCATCGTCGAGGCGGCTCTCATTCTGGAAGCTGGTGTGGGCCGCCGCTTCGATAAGCTCGTGGTCGTTACCTGCCGCCCTGAGCAGAAGGTCGAGCGCTTTGCCGAGCGCCATCACGTCACCCCCGAGGCAGCTCAGGCGGAAGTGGAAAGACGCCAGGCGGTACAGTGGCCCGACTCCGAAAAGATCGCAGCCGCCGACTACGTCATCGACAACTCCGGGTCTCTCGATCACGCCCGCCAACAGGTCGCATCCATCTACAGCGAACTTCGAATACTGGCTGGAGCTAAAATCTAAATCGGACCATCCCTATGAAAGCACTTCGACCCATCCTGCTGGCTCTGCTGCTGGCCGCGGGATTTTATGCCCTCACCACCCACAACTCTCAACCCATTGCGCCCGCTCATTGGTTGGGAAACAGCGGCAGGCTCGAACTCACCGAGGCCGCCGCTCCGCCCCAGCTCGACTCCGAAGAGACCACCAACGTCAACGTATATAAAAAAGCTCTTCCCACCGTGGTGAACATCAAGTCCACCACCGTGAGCTATGACTTCTTCTATGGAGCCATGCCGCAGGAAGGCCAGGGCTCGGGATTCGTGCTCGACAAGCTGGGCCACATCCTCACCAACTACCACGTCATCGCCGACGCCCGCCAGGTCGAGGTCACACTCTCCGGACGCAAGTCCTATAAGGCCGAGGTCATCGGAGGCGATGCCAGCCTCGATCTCGCCGTCCTGAAAATCAACGCTCCGAATCTCGCGGCCTCCACCCTCGGCGATTCTCACGATCTCGTCGTCGGACAAAAGGTCTTCGCCATCGGCAACCCTTTTGGCCTGGAAGGCACCATGACGCGCGGCATCATCAGCTCCATCCGCCCCATCCAGCATCCCGACGGCAGCCGCATCGATGAGGCCATCCAGACCGATGCCGCCATCAACCCCGGTAATTCCGGAGGCCCTCTGTTGAACTCCCGCGCCGAGGTCATCGGCATCAATACCATGATCTTCAGCCCGGTTGGCCAGAGCGCAGGCATCGGCTTCGCCATCCCGATCAATACCGCCAAGGCTGTCCTGAATGATCTCGTAACCTATGGACGCGTCCGCCGCCCCACTCTTGGCGTCGAGCTGCTGCCTGTCGGCCCCGAGCTTGCCGAGCAGATGCACCTCTCCGCCGACCACGGACTGCTGATCATGCGTCTGCTTCCCGGAGGCGCTGCCGAGCGTGCCGGACTCCACGGTGGCGATAAGCGGGCCTACCTCGGAAACACTCCCATCATGCTCGGCGGCGATCTCATCGTCGCCATCGATGATCAAAATGTCGAAGACACCCAAGACCTCCAGCAAGCGATGAACCTGCGCAAAGCCGGCGACACCGTTACCGTCACGGTCTATCGCGGCCAGCGAAAAATGCAGGTCCGCGTCGTCCTCGGAGAATCCCGCGGCCGCGCCTGATTCGCAGCCGGTGGCGTACGGCTTCAGCCCTGCGGGGCTTTCCCTTAAATCCGCCAAATAAAAACGGGACCCCGCAGGGTCCCGCTCATTGCAACAAGTCGTTTTACTTGCCTACATCCAGAAGCTCAACGTCGAAGATCAAAGTCGCATTGGGAGGAATTACCCCACCGGCTCCCTGGGCTCCGTATCCCAACTGAGGAGGAATCTTCAACTGCCGCTTTCCTCCCACCTTCATCCCGGTTACGCCCTCGTCCCAACCCTTGATGACCATTCCCCGGCCAAGCTGGAACTCAAATGGCTGTCCACGATCCACCGAGCTGTCGAACTTCTTGCCGTCCGTAAGCCAGCCGGTGTAGTGAACCTTCACCTTCCCGGACTTTGCTTCCGCTCCCGTGCCCACCTTGATGTCCCAATAGGTGAGTCCCGTGGCTGTCGTCGTTCCTTTTCCTTCCACCTTGGTCGGACCGCCCGATGTGGACTGGGCAAACGCCATGGCGATCATCAGCAGCGAAATAGCGCATATAACAATACCGCGTGAAACCATAATGAATCTCTCCTCCGGGGGGACACTATAGCATCCATCCCCGGCACCAAACGTGATTTGACTACCCGGCTACGCTGGGCTAGCCTCAGTATCTTATCTGCGAGGCACGCTGAAGAACAGCCCGGTGCCCCGGACGCGAACTCATGCAAAAGGCAATGTCAACTTATTGTTTCGTAAAGGAGCGGCTTCATCCCGGCCTGCTCGATGGAATGGTGCG
>DASZRZ010000234.1:0-4911 GCA_035548935.1 Terriglobales bacterium | reverse complement strand
CCCGGGCATACGCTCCGGCAACGATGGTACAGGGACTCCCGCAGGCTGGTAACGTGACTGAGGTGATGGTACTGATGGTTCCTGCCCATTTCGGAACCTTTTCCATTCCTTGCGTCTGGAAGCGGAAAGGAAGGCCGCCAGTCTGCTATACTCCGCGATTTCCAATCCAGAAAAATGCTCTATAAAACCTTCAGCGCCGCGGTTTATGGCATCGACGCCAGCATCATCGAGGTGGAAGTTGATGTCTCGGGTATCAAATGCAGTGAGGACCACTTCACCACCGTGGGCTTGCCGGATGCGGCCGTGCGCGAAAGCCGCGAGCGTATCCGCGCCGCGCTCAAAAACTGCGGCTACGATGTTCCGCCCACCCACATCACCATCAATCTCGCACCCGCGGACATAAAGAAAGAAGGTTCCGGATTCGACCTGCCGATGGCCATCGGAATCCTGGGCGCTTATGGCGGGCTGTTGCGAAAAGAGCTTGCAGACTGGGCCCTGGTGGGAGAGTTGTCGCTCGACGGGGGAGTGCGGGCGGTGCGCGGAGCGTTGCCGGTGGCGATTGCGGCGCGCGCTAGAAAAATCGAAAACCTCATCGTTCCCGAGGCCAATGCGCGCGAGGCGGCGGTGGTTAGGGGTGTCAAGGTTTTCCCCGTGCGTTCGCTTATGGATGTGGTGCACCTCCTGAACTCTCCGGTCCCGGTTCCGCCGCTGGAGATCGATACGGCAGCGGTTCTGAACGGCGCGCAGCATTTTTCCGTGGACTTCCGTGATGTCCGTGGGCAACAGACCGCCAAGCGCGCCCTGGAGGTGGCCTCGGCCGGTGGGCACAACATTCTGATGATCGGGCCTCCGGGCTCGGGCAAGACCATGCTGGCTAAGCGCATGCCGACCATTCTGCCGCCGTTTACCTTTGAAGAGGCTCTGGAAACCACCAAGATTCACAGCGTGGCGGGCGTGCTCGATGCTGCCGCGGGGTTGGTCGGCGTGCGTCCCTTCCGCTCGCCTCATCACACGATCTCCGACGCGGGTCTGATCGGCGGTGGGATGGTTCCCCGTCCGGGAGAGGTTTCTCTTGCGCATAATGGCGTGCTGTTTCTCGATGAATTGCCGGAGTTTCCCCGTAATGTTCTCGAAGTAATGCGGCAGCCACTGGAGGATGGAACGGTTTCGATTGCCCGGGCGGCGATGTCGCTTACCTTTCCCGCCCGCTTCATGCTGGCGGCCGCCATGAATCCATGTCCCTGCGGTTATTTCAACGACCGCAATCGCGAGTGCCACTGCACTCCGCCCATGATTCAACGTTATCTGCAGAAGATTTCAGGCCCGCTGCTCGACCGGATCGATATCCATATCGATGTTCCGGCGGTGAACTACAAAGAACTGCGGAGCGGATCGGCGCCCGAGGGCTCGGAGCAGATTCGCAGCCGGGTCATCCATGCCCGGGAGACGCAGTTGAACCGGTTTGCAGCCGCGGGCGAGCGGATTTATTCCAATGCGCAGATGAACTCGCGGCAGATTCGCACCTACTGCGATCTCTCCACGGACTGCGAGCGGCTTCTGGAGCGGGCCATCAATCAGCAGGGATTGAGTGCGCGGGCCCATGACCGCATACTCAAGGTCTCCCGCACCGTGGCTGATCTCGACAGCTCGGTACATATCGAACCCAAACATATAGCCGAGGCCATTCAGTACAGAACGCTGGACCGGGCCTACTGGTCATAAATCAGCGCCGACGAGCGGAGCCCCTCACCACTCCTGGGAGGTTTCTGCGGAAGGCCGCGCGCCAGTAGGGACTGAAATAGTTTGCTGATTGTAATTAAGATCACAATATTTTGTGCGGAAGATCACTGCAGGAATTTCAAGAATGTTTCAGGATTCGTTTGTATCAGGCGTTGCAGCGGAAAAGGAGGACATCCATGAAGTAAGCGGCTTGTTCCCGACTTGCGATATCACTTGATATCGTTGATCTAAAAGGTCCACATTTGAATTAATCTTACGGTATTCTAAAGCGAGAGCATCACACGTAACAGAGCACTGATAATTGAATATTCCGATTTGTGAGCTGCAGAACGATGGTCCTGCATGCCCGCAGTCTTTCCTTGCATTTTCATTTACGGCCTCATTTCCTGGATCAATAGGGATGTGATTTTCCTGGGCTGGCTTGTAGATATGCAGTCTTCTAAAAGAGGCCTCTCATGAAGGTGCATGCTGCCGATATCCCTGTCGTTGTGACGAGTGAATCACCGCTGATTCGCCAGAGCCTGTCGGTTTACCTTGCCCAGAATGCGGAGATGAAGGTGGTTTCCCCGGTCGATACGGGGCGTGGTGTTGAGCAGGCGCTTTCCAGAAATCCTGCGGTTCTGCTGTTTCATGTTGGTTCGAACGATCCCCAATCGGTCGATTTTATTGAAGGCATCCTGAAGAAACATCCGGCCGTGCGCGTTGTTGTGCTGGCGGAGCATCTTTATTTCGAAAGTTTCCCCCGCATTTTTGCCATGCCGGTATCGAGCTATGTTGCGATCGAAGGTGACCCACCGGAGCTGGTCCGGGCGGTTCAGCAGGCGGCGCGTGGCCACCGGTGTATTGACCCGGCGCTCGCTGACCTGGTGCTCAAGCTTTTGGGACAGGACCCAATGGCGATCCTCAATCACCTGAGTGCCCGCGAAAAAGAAGTAGTGGAGCTTGTTGCCCGCGGCTACAGCGGCAGCCAGGCGGCGGCCAAGCTGGGTATCAGCGTAAAGAGTGTGGAAACGTACCGCTCCCGCATCAGTGAAAAGCTGGGCCTTCGCGGACGCATCGAGTTGGTCTCCTATGCTCTCTCCCACGGCATGATTCAATCGAGACGAAACTCGAAATCAGAATCCAAACAATCAGAATCCAAACAAGGATAAGCTGCTGCTTGCTGCGCGAACTGGCTGCTTCGGCAGCTAAATGAGCTGCATGCTGGGTGCGGCGGTGTTTCACGCGGACCTTAGAACTTCTTGTCCGGTGCTTGCCGGACGCACAATCCGGATGGCGCCATTACAAGTAGCAGCAGGGTTACCCCGGCAAGTCCCGGCGGATTCCGCCATACGATCAGGGAGTATGTCTGTACAAAAGGCCGGGAAAACCGCGCCGAATGAAAGTCCTCTCTCCCGGCATACATTGAGGCTTCCAAAACTGTACTAATTGCCATATAGGGAACACTTTCCCGATAAGTGATACGGGCGAAGGTTCTCAAAGGAGCCAATATGGCGCTTCGAGCGGTGCAGCACATCCGGCGTATGCGCGGGGGCAGCCAGTCGCATTTGATGAAGGCTGGCGACGGAAACTTGTATGTGGTCAAGTTCCTGAATAGTCCTCAACAGCCCAGGCTTCTGGCCAATGAGTACTTTGCTACTCTGCTGGCGCGGCAAATCGGGCTCCCGGTTCCAGATCCGGTGGTCATCGCCGTGGACGAAGAGTTGATTCGCTCAACTCCTCAACTGATCATCGAGCTTCAATGGTCCACGGTTCCCTGCGAGGCAGGGGAGCAGTTCGGCTCCAGGTATGTCCTTCTGCCCAGCCAGGGAGTGACCGAGGATGTCCTCTCTTCCGCCGCTCTCCACCGCATCGGCAATATCGAAAGCTTTGCCGGAATGCTGGCCTACGACATGTGGACCTGCAACCTCGATACCCGTCAGGCGGTTTATTGGAAAGCGAATGGCGCGGCGAATTATAAGGCGTCGTTTATTGATTTTGGCTGGTGCTTCAACAAGGCGGCATGGAAGTTGCCCAACACATTCCGCCATTGGGGGTTCGCCGATCGCGAATTTTACACGCAGGTGCTGGGATGGGAGTCCTTTGAGCCGTGGCTTTCCTCCATTGAATCGTTGGATGAATCGGTGCTGGCGGACTTCGCGCAGCAAATTCCCTCAGCCTGGTATGGGGCAGAGGTTCGACGGCTGGATGGCCTGGTTAAGAGCCTTGCGCTCAGGAGAAAGCGGGTACGCCAGTTGCTTGCCGGCTTCCGGGACTCTTCGTTTCAGCCCTTCCCCAACTGGATTGCCGCGCTAGCACCCGCCCCGCCGGGAGAGCCCGTGTTGCCGGCTGCGTGCGCCGCCTAGCGCCATGGCCTCATCATTATCATTCAGTGATTCCGCTGCAGTGACCCCGGCCTGACTGGCCGTGAGCGGATCATTCCGGCCATTTGGCATCGGGATCGTTATTGATGATGGGCTGCGGAGCCGTGAGCGGAATCATGGGGCGCAGGAAAGGCTTGTCGGACGCCTTGTGGCAACCGTAGCAGGCCTCCAGTGTTTGCTTATAGGCAGCGGTGAAGGCAGCGGAGTCCTTGCCGCCAATCGCCTGCTTTACGGCGGTCATTGGACCGGAGTCCATGGCGTCGAAGATGGCCTTCAGGTCCACGTTGCCTCCGGCGTTGTTTTTGCGAACCGGCCGGATGCGGATGGTCCAGCGGATGTGCTGGCGGGCCTCATTGAAATAGAAGTCGGCCAGGGGCCAGTTCTTCTTCTGCGCGGCAAACCACAGGTTCGCCCAGTGAAAACCCACATCGGCCATGGCATGTGACTGCGAAGGAGCCATCTCCTTCAGATGGGCAATGTCGGCCTGCATCGCAGCCAGGTCGGGAGCTTCGGAAGCATTGGATGAACTGGCGGACGCCTGCTGCGCCGCCGCAGCCGGAAGAGTGGAGAATTGCAGCAGTAAAATTCCTGCAAGAGCGGCAAACAGCAGAGAGCATACGGATGGGAAGCAGCGTGTTTTCATGGAGGATTCTCCAGCGTGGCCAGAGTTGCGTGCCTCCGGCGCTGAAACGCAAACGACACTTTATAGTGGGCTGCCTGCCTCCATCAAGGCGCTGGACAGGATGCGGCTTGAGCCGCGTCCCCGTCCAGCGCTAGGGTTGGCCGAGGATTTCCGCTCAAGTACACT
>DASZRZ010000233.1:0-2230 GCA_035548935.1 Terriglobales bacterium | reverse complement strand
GGGGAAACCACCCTGATCTCGCGCACTCCCGCAACCTGCGCCGGAATCACCGTCATCAGCATGGTGGACGGAAGGGGATACCGCCCTCCGGGTACATAACAGCCAACCGAGCCCAGGGGACGCACAATTTGCCCTATGCTTATCCCCGGCGCTGCTTCCCTTCGCCATTCCGTTGGTTTTTGCCACTCGCAGAAGCTGCGGATATTGGCCGCCGCCAGCTCCAGCGCGGAACGGAAGCTGGCATCGCACTCCTGCCATGCGCGCTTCATCTCCTCTTCCGTAACGGCTACCGGTTCGCGTTTGCCAACGCCATCGAGCCGCTCGGCATAACGCCGCAATCCGCGTTCGCCGTTTTTGCGGACGTCATTCACGATGCGGCGCACCTGGGCTTCCACCTCGTCGAGTCCGGCCATGCCGCGGCGCTCGCGAGTGCGTATCAACAGCTCGGCCTTGCGTCCGTCGAGCACCCGCATCACATCACCACCTTGTTCAGCGGATATTCCACAATTCCCTGCGCCCCGGCTGCCTTCAGCTTGGGAACCAGCGTCCAGGCGGAACTTTCTTCGATGATGGTATTCACCGCCACCCACTCAGAGTCGGCAAGCGCAGCCACGGTGGGTCCCTTGAGCGATGGCAACAGCGCCAGCACGGTGGGAAGGTCTTTCTGCCGTACGTTGAGCATCAGCCCAACCCGCCCCTGGGCGTGAATGGCAGCGGCCAGCATCAGGGAGAGATTCTGCAGCTTCTGTTTTTTGGCCGCATCCTCCCAGCTTTTGGAGTTGCAGATGAGCTGGGTCGAGGATTCCAGCACGGTATCGATAATCCGCAGGCGGTTGGCGCGCAGCGAGCTTCCGGTCTCCGTGATCTCAACGATGGCATCGGCCAGAATGGGCGGCTTAACTTCGGTTGCCCCCCAGGAAAACTCCACCTTCACCGGCACGTTCTTCGATGCGAAGTAGTTCCTGGTAACGTTCACCAGTTCGGTGGCTACGATCTTCCCGGCCAGGTCTTCGGCCTTCTGGTAGGGCGAATCCTCAGGCACCGCGAGCACCCAGCGAACCTTGCCCAGGCTCTGCTTGGCATAAACCAGCTCGGTGACGGAAATCACTTCCAGTCCGCTCTCAACCACCCAGTCTCTTCCGGTAAGCCCGGCATCGAGCGCGCCATGCTCCACATAGCGGGCCATCTCCTGCGCGCGGATCAACATGCACTCGATCTCAGGATCATCCGTGCTCGCGAAGTAGGAGCGCGAGGTGGTGTACACCCGCAACCCGGCGCGCGCGAACAGTTGCACGGTGGACTCCTGCAGGCTTCCCTTGGGAATTCCCAAACGCAGCTTCACTTTGCCACCTCGCCTGCTGGGGACGCCGATGTAAGCGGCAAATCCTCCGTAAAGCAGGAGCGGGTACCCGTGTGGCATACCACGCCCTCACCCAGCACGCGCACGCGGAACAGGATCGTGTCCTGGTCGCAGTCGGTCGTGGCCGAGACCACTTTGAGCACATTGCCCGAGGTCTCTCCCTTGGTCCAAAGCTTTTGCCGGGTACGGCTGTAGAAGGTCACATTGCCGGTCCGCAGCGTGGACTCCAGGGCCTCGCGATTTACGAAGCCCAACATCAGGACCTCGCCGGTTGTGGCGTCCTGCACGATTGCGGGCGCCAGTCCTTGCATTTTGTCGAAATCGATCGCCATCTCCGCCGTCCTTCGAGTTCCGCCCGCTCCGCTCCCTCACGCAAGGCAAGAAAAAGCCCGCTGCGCGTAGTCGCGTCAGCGGGCCTTGGATGAGTGCTAGTAAGCTCTTATCGCCATGCCTTCGCCGACACGTTCGCCACGTGGTGATGATGGTGATGGCGATGGGCCAGCGTTTTCATGCGTACGCTTTATATACCAGAGCCTGTGCGGGATGTCAAAGCTCCAACCCGCGAACTCCTCGTCTCGCCTGCTGCCGTCTCAGGAGTGAATCCGCCCCTGAGATTTCCCGTTTCCCTGCCCTCCGGTATGGCATCCCAGCCTGCATTCCCGGCAATGGCCAGCTTGGAACTCCGGCTCAAATCAGAACGGGATAACCTACCTGCTCCTGAAAAAACATCTCCGCCAAAGCATCGTCGCGGTACCGTCATCCCATGGGGAGAAATCCATCGCAGCAACTCCATCACCGGCCCCAACCCCAATCGCACATCCCTGCCATTCATAAACCGGCTTCTGGTGTCAGGTGTGAAGAACGGCAGCC
>DASZRZ010000232.1:0-4346 GCA_035548935.1 Terriglobales bacterium | reverse complement strand
AATTTTGCCGCTACCTTTGCAGTCCCCTATCCGGGAGTTGCCCTGGGATGGGACCCTCGAACGGTGAGCATCAACACCACCACCCAGACCGGAACAAGTTCAAACCTGGTGGCCTTCACGATGGACCCGAACTACCTGAGTCCCGTGACCTACGAGTGGAATTTCAACATCCAGTATGAATTTCTGCGTCGTTGGGTTATGGAAGTAGGGTACGTAGGAACCCATGGCATCCATCAGATTCCAGACGGCACGGTTCAGGTTCACCAGCTCAACGCCGCGAGGCTGGCGAGCCCTTCCAATCCCATCAATGGATTAACTACCAACACAGTTGCGAATGCACCGCTTCGCGTTCCCTACCTCGGATTTGCAGCCGGAGGGCTTCAAGCCGCTGAAACCAGCGGTGCGAGCAAGTACAACAGCCTTCAGCTTACGGTGCGCAAAGAGTTTTCCCATGGGCTGCAGTTTCAGGCCGCCTATACCTATAGCCGCGCTTTCACCAACACGGGTTATTACGGTGTGAACGATCCGAGCATCCCGACACCGTACGGACCCAACCCGCTCTACCGGCCGCATCGTTTGACCGTGAACTATAGCTATGAGCTGCCGTTCGGGACTCACGAAGGCTTGCTGGGAAAAATCGCCAGTGGATGGAGCATTGCGGGTGTGACCGTCGTTCAGAATGGCACGCCGCTCACCATTACCGACACCCGTGGAGGAAGCATCTACGGATTCGGCTCTGGTACGGTGATTACCTCCACGGCCCAGTTTGCCCCGGGAAAGAGCAATGCAGACGTACCGACCGCGGGTGACATTCACGAGCGCCTGGGAGGTCTTTCCGGCGGCTCTGGATATTTAAACAAGGCTGCGTTCGGCAGTACGCCAACCATCGGCAATGGACTGGGATATGGCAACACTGCGTTTGGAATCATCCTTGGCCCTGGCCAGGTGAACTATGATGCCACTCTGCAGAAGAACACCAAGGTCGGCGGCCTGCACGAAGACGCTAATCTCCAGTTCCGCGCCGAATTCTTCAATCTGTTCAACCATGCGCAGTTCAGCAACCCCACCGGGGCGCAGCTGGACTTTTCCAAGGCAACTTTCGGCCAGATAACCAGCACATCCGTGAACCCACGGCTGATTCAATTCGCTCTGAAGTATGTATTTTAGGATGGTGGATGACGGTCAAAAGAATGGCGCTCTAACCATGGAGGTTAGAGCGCCATTAATGAATTGAAGCCCAAGCCATGTCTATGACTATGAAGCTACGTTCCAGGTTGGTTGCGCTGTTGCTGTCCATATTGGTGCCGGTCGCTATTTGCTCCGCCGCTACCATTACGGGCACGGTCGCCGGAGTAGACGGCAAGCCGTTCCAGGGCGCGTTTGTTGAAGCCCAGAATTCCAAGACGAAGATCACGGTGATCGTGCTTTCCGGCAGCCGGGGCGAGTATGCAATCGAGAACCTGCCCCAGGGCGAATATCGTGTGCAGCTGCGAGCGGTTGGCTTTAAGGCGCAACCAATTCAGGGTGTGAAGCTCCAGGGAAGTCAAAAGGTCACGCAGGACTTTGCATTGGAGAAGAGCAGGATTGAATGGCGGGACATCTCGCTTTATCAGGCTACGGAGCTCTGGCCGGCAGCGCGCGGCAAGGACATAATCCTCGGCCGTTGTTCCAGTTGCCATGCCTTCCAAAGCCGCATGGCATCCGTGGTTCGTGACGAAGAGGGATGGAGAGACCGGGTGGAATACATGCGCAAGAGCATGAGAATCTCCACCGAATTCACTGACGATGATGCCGCCGAGGTCGCATCGTATCTCACAAAACTCTTTGGACCCAACCCGGTGCTTCCTCCTTCACCCGCCGACATGCCGGGATTTCAGAAGACTGTCCGGCAGTTCAGCGGCGAGGCCATGAACATCGTTTACGTGGAATATGACATGCCTGGTCCCAGCCGGATGCCCTTCAGCGCGGCTCCGGACAAGAATGGCCAGGTCTGGATTCCAAATTTCGGCTCGGTCAATAAAATCACCCGGCTCAACCCCGATACTGGCGAGATGCAGGACTTTACTGTGCCGCATGTTGGGACAGCCCGCATTCACTCGGCAATTCCCGCATCGGATGGTTCCGTATGGATCGCCGAACAGCAGTCCAATAAGCTGGCGAGATGGGATCCTGTCACCAAGGAAATCACCGAGTTTGCCGGGCCCGATGCCGAAGCCACCATCGTTGACCGCTACGGACTCAGGCACAAAGAGCCCGCCCAGAAGCACACGCTGCGGCTGGATTCCAAGGGCGGTGTTTGGGCCAGCGGTGTGCCGCTTACGAAATTCGATCCTGTGACGAAAAAATATACGCGTTATGACGATGCTGCTTTTGTTTACGACGTCAAGCCCGACAAAGGCGGCAACGTTTGGTTCACGGATCTGATTGGACACACCATCGGCAAAGTGGATGCCGCCACCGGCAAGGTCATGAAGTGGGCGCCCCCTACGCCGAGTTCGCTGCCAAGGCGGGTGGAGGTGGGTAAAGACGGCATTATCTGGTTCGGAGAATACAATGCCGGCAAGTTGGGACGCTTTGATCCCGAGACCCGCAAGTTTGAAGAGTTCGTTCTGCCCGGGCCAGATCCGAGCCCGTATGGTCTGGGCGTGGCGGCGGACGGCGCAATCTGGTACGACTCCCATAATCAGGACACGATCGGACGCTTCGATCCAAAGACTGGAAAGATCACGGAGTATCCATTCCCGCACCCGGAAATTTGCATTCGGGAGTTTTTCCCCGACAAGCAGGGGCGCATGTGGTATGGAAGCTCGCCAAATAATAAGGTCGGGTACTTCTATCTGACCCCCAAGCGGAACGGCTCAACGGCTTCCAGTAACTAAACCGACGGATGTTTTCCGGCAGTCCCTGATGGCATCAGGGGCTGCCGTGATTTGACCTATTTAAAACCCACCACGCTTCAGCTAATACAACCTTGGAGGTTGTCCGAGTGAAACAGGCCAGTTCAAAATTCCCCGCAGCTGCCGTAGCGCTTGCCTTGGGATTATTTATTCCTTCAACGGCGCATTCGCAGGCCACTCCCGCACCGAGAGCAGGGGCTATAAAGTCCGTGGCAAAGCAGTCTTCCCCCGCACTTGTGGCATTTGCGCCGCAGGGCGGCGGCGCGGTGTCCCCCGGTACTGAAGCTGCGCCTAAGGAAGCGGGGCCAAAGAGTGTCTCGTTCTACAGCGAAGGCTTGAAGCTCGTGGGAGACCTCTACCTTCCGGAAAACATACCCGCTGGCGAAAAGCGGGCGGGCATTGTGCTGTGCTATGGCTATACCGGATCGCGGAAGCTCTATCTTCCCGATACAGCGCGGGCTCTTGTTGCCGCCGGATACGTGGTCCTGACCTTCGATTACAAGGGATGGGGAGAGAGTGAAGGTTCAAGGACGCGTCTTGCGCCTTACAGCCGGGTGGCCGATGCCCAGGCCGCGCTCACATTTCTTTCCATTCAGCCGCAGGTAGATCCCAATCGCCTGGGCATCTACGGTTCAAGTTATGGCGGTTCAACAGCGATCTGGACCTCGGCCATCGATCAGCGCGTGAAGTGCACCGTCGCCGTCATTGCCGTTGGAAATGGTTTGAAGTGGATGCGCAGCGTTCGCCGGCCCGACGACTTTGCCGACCTGATGGAGCGTTCCGCGGCGGATCGGGTAAAGAGAGTGCAGACGGGCAAGTCGGAACTTGTTGAGCGTGGAGAGGTTCTCATGGCAGATCGCAAGTCGGCCGCTATCTCCAGCGCGCAGCGCCAAAGTACTGGTCCCGGCCTGGTTACGAAGATTCCCCTGGAATACATAGACGATACGGCCGGTTTTAATCCGGAATGGGTGGTGGACAAAATCTCTCCTCGCCCCGTCCTGTTCATTACAACGGATGACGACCGCATAGCTCCCTCCGAGCAGAGCGAGAACATGTTCGCCCGCGCGGGCGAGCCCAAAAAACTTGTCATGCTGAAGGGCTACGGCCATTATGAGCTCTACTCGGGAGAGGCATTCAAGCAAATGGCCGGCGCCACGCTCTCATGGTTCAGGCAATATCTGCCTGCCCATGCTGAAAACAATAACGCACATTGATCCACCCTGGCCTTCCATGAAAACGATTGCTTCTCTCAGTTCATTTCATCGGTGTTCTCTTTCCACGTCTGGCTCACGGATGGTAGTGCGTCTCGCACTCATCGCAGGCGTTCTCGCTGCATCTCTGACCGGGCTCAATCTGCAGGCAGAGCCTCGCCCGGCAAAGCCCGATCCTGTTGCCATCGATGCGGACGACATTGGCGGACTCGTAACCGGACCCTCCGGCCCTGAGGCC
>DASZRZ010000231.1:0-2736 GCA_035548935.1 Terriglobales bacterium | reverse complement strand
CCCGCTCTGGCATCTTCCAAAGCCTGATGGCCACAACTCTTGCACCCGTAGATTCACGGGAAGTGGTGCGATGCGACAAGTGCATGCTCGTCCAGTTCCGCACCAACAGCAACCTATGCCGGCGCTGCCACACTTGTCTGGATGAACCAGAACCAGAACCGGTCTCGGTGCAAGCTGTTTCCCAGCCACAGCCAGCCGCTTCCAACCCCCGAGGCCTGCAGGTAGCTACGGCGATCCGCAGTCTGCGGCAGCGCAGCGGCATGAGCCAGCGGCAACTGGCTCTGCGGATGAACGTTCCGCGGACTTACGTTTCCAAGATCGAGAACGAGAAGGCAACGCCGACTTTGTCTTCGCTGGCCCGGCTGGCGAGTGCGCTTTCCGTGACCGTTCCCGACCTGATCAGCGGCTGCTGCACGCGGGAAAACAGCATTAAGGATCTGATCTCCGACGAGTTCATCTCCGAGCTGGTTCCGTTCATGCCCAGGCTGACGCCGATGCAGTGGCAAAGCGTGCTCGCGCAGGTGCGCGATCTCACGACGCGTCCGCGCCGCACCGCATAGGCTCCATCCACCCATTGACCGGCTCGAAGCCAGGGCTCGACACCCTGGCTTCGTTTCGTTTTTATGGGATGCCCAGACGTTGGGCGCCGCGGATTGAAAGGCGCACGGATTGCAATCCAGGGTTGAAATTCGCGGCGATGGGCCTGGTTTCCCGTGCTGGCTTTGTATAAGAATTTTCCGGCTGCGGCGGCTCCGCGCAGCCCCTGGCGACCAATTGCCGCCAGCCGCCCCGCTGTGATAGCGTCATGCTCTGATCGAGGTTTTGAGTTGCAACTTACCACCCCTGCCGGGTTCAGCCGGAGCGAGAGGGAAGCCTACCTCCAGCTCGACCCCAAGAGACTTCCCCGGCATATCGCCATCATCATGGATGGCAATGGACGATGGGCCCGCCGACGCCACCTTCCACGCATCGCCGGGCACCGCGCCGGAGTGGAAGCCGTGCGCGCCACGGTGGAAACCGCTGCCCGCATCGGAATCCCGTCCCTGACCCTCTACGCCTTTTCTACCGAGAACTGGCAGCGGCGTCCACGAACGGAAACATCCTTTCTTATGGGGCTGCTGCGCCGCTACCTGAAACTGGAAGTCCCCATTCTCAACAAGAACAATGTCCGGCTGGGGTTTATCGGCCGCACGTGGGAGCTTTCGCCCGAGGTGCAGGAGCGCATGGAATGGGCCCGCGAGGCTACCTCGCACAATACCGGCATGCAGCTGACCCTCGCCCTGAACTACAGCGCGCGCCTCGAACTGGTGGACGCCTTCCGCTCCATCCTGCGCGCGGCGGCGGGCAATGGCGGAATTGAGCACCTCGATCTGGATGAAGACCTCGTTTCGCGCCACCTCTATACAAGCAAGCTGCCGGATCTCGATCTGGTCATCCGGACCAGCGGCGAAATGCGACTGAGCAACTTTCTTCTGTGGCAGGTGGCCTATTCGGAAATTTATGTCACCGAAACTCTCTGGCCTGATTTCCGTGGAATCCACCTGCTTGAGTCGATCACCGAGTACCAGAAGCGCGAGCGCCGCTATGGCGGAATCACCCCTTCCCACGCGGACACCAGCTCCAGTAGGAATGGACATGCCGGGAAGCACCCGCATCCCTCCAAGGGTGGAAGCCGTAATAGCTGAAACTCTTTGCAGGAGCGGTAAGATCACAGGTCTGGAAAGCTACTGAATCCCGGGATCAATCAATGAAACGAATCGCGACCGCGGCCATTCTGGTACCGGTGGTCCTCATTCTTGTGCTTCGAGCTCCCGTGCCGCTGGTTGCCTTATTTGCCGGTGTGGTGGCGGTGCTTGCCCTGCGCGAATTCTTCGAAATCGCCCAGAGCTACGGAATTAAACCGATACGACTGCCTCTGTATATTTTGAGCGCACTTCTGTTTGCCGCAGTTGCGTTTCAATCGACCTCTCAGCCTCTGCTCGCCACCGCGCTCATGATGTACGCCGTGGGGTTCATCTCAGTGCTGGCCCCCTTTTTGCTCATGTCCGCGGCCATGACCCGTCCCGAGCTTGGCACGGGACTTCCAGCGGCCTCCGCCGGATCTTTCGCCATCGGCTATATTGCCTTGCCGCTGGCGCTGGTGGTGCAACTGCGCCAGATGTGGGCCGGATCCTTCCTGGTTCTCTACCTGCTTCTGCTGGTATGGGTGGGAGATACCGCCGCTTACTATGCCGGGCGCGCCCTGGGCCGCCACAAGCTCGCGCCCCGCATCAGTCCCGGCAAGACATGGGAGGGATCCATCGCCTCATTCCTCGCCTCCGTGGCTCTCGGGCTATGGATGTTTACCCATGCGCGGGAGGTGAGCGAATTCCTGCTCCGAATCGGCCTGATTGAGCGTGCGCAAGGCTATTTCTCTCCCGAAATTCCTTCCCTGCCAACCGTGGGGCTGCTTTCGGCGGCGATCAATATTGCGGCCCAGTTGGGCGATCTCGTCGAATCGCTTATCAAGCGGGGGGCCGGAATCAAGGACTCCGGATCGCTTCTTCCCGGCCATGGCGGAGTGCTGGATCGCATTGATGCCCTGCTGTTCGCCGCCCCGGTTCTGTGGTATTACGCCGCCTTGCAAGTCATCTCGCAAGGTCATGCATAGCGTTGTGGCTTCTCCTGTCGTACCATTAATCTTGAAGAATTCCTTCTGAATGAAAACTATCGCCATCCTTGGCTCGACCGGGTCCA
>DASZRZ010000230.1:0-14329 GCA_035548935.1 Terriglobales bacterium | reverse complement strand
ACTTCGTCAATTCCGACCTGGCGGGCTGCCAGCGCTCTGGGATCCAATTGGGCGCGTACGGCAAATTTCTGCGAGCCGCGAACCGAAACCTGGGCAACACCCGGCACCATGGAAATACGTTGCGCCGTGGTCTCGGCATACTCGTTCAGATCGAAGGCGCGCAGCGTCTGGCTTCCGAAGTTAAGAAAAAGTATGGGAGCGTTTGCCGGATTAACCTTGAAATACGAAGGAGGCGACGGCAGGTTCCGCGGCAGGCGGCGCGCTGCCTGAGCAATCATGGACTGCACGTCCTGCGCCGCGGCATCCACGTCGCGGCTCAGGTCGAATTGCAGGGTGATGCCGGTATAACCTGTGCTGCTGCTCGACGTCATCGACTCCAGCCCCGAGATGGTGGAGAACTCCTTCTCCAGCGGGGTGGCAACCGACGCGGCCATGGTATCGGGGCTGGCGCCGGGGAGCGAAGCCTGAACGTTGATGGTGGGGTATTCCACCGAGGGCAGGTCGCTGACCGGGAGCAGCCGGTAAGCGGCGATTCCAAAGAACAAGATCGTCATCATGACCAGTGTGGTCATGATCGGGCGGCGAATGAAGATTTCGGAGATGTTCACGATCCGTTAGCCCCCTGCCGTGCTGGCGCGCTTTGAATCATGCCGGGTTTCCGCAGTGATTGCCGCGGCTCTGCAACCGGATCGGACGGGCTTTCACCTTCCGCGGCTTTGATCTCGACCTTGCTGCCCGTGGGCGTGAGTCTCAACTGCCCATCCGTCACAACCCGCTCGCCAGTTTTCAACCCCTCGGATATTACTGAAATGCCCTCGACCGTGCGCGACACTTTTATATTTCTGACCTGTGCGTTCAGCTTGTCGTCCACGACAAAAACGTAGTCGCCATCCTGCCCTATCTGTACGGCCTGCGAAGGCACCACTACCGCGTTCGACTGTACGGTCAGGGTAAGCAAAACATCCGCGAATTGCCCTGGCCACAGACGTACACCTTCATTGGGAAATACGGCCTTCAACCGGATCGAAGCGGTTGCGGCATCCACCGTGTTATTGACGAACGAAACCTTGCCCTGCACTGGCTGCGGCTGGTCGGGAACGGAGACCATCACGTTCAGGCCGCCACGCTCCATGAACTTCTTGATGTCGGCCAGGTATTGTTCGGGAACGTTGAAGCCCACGTTGATGGGCTGCACCTGGTTAATGGTGACGAGATCGATGTCGTTTTCCTTAACCATGTTTCCCTGATGCACCATCAGGTTGCCAGTCCGTCCATCGATGGGAGAGTGAATCGAGGTGTACTGAAGGTTCAGGCGCGCTGCCTCAATGCTGGCGCGATCGGAGCGAACCGCCGCATCCAGCGCATCGGCGTTGCTGCGGACCTGATCGTACATCTCGTTGGAGATCACGCCTTCTTTAAAGAGCTGCTCATAACGGCCCGACTGGGCTCGCTGATTTTCCGCCTGGGCAAGGTCGCGGGCCAGATTCGCTTCCTGCTTCCGTACCTCGGCCTCGAAGGGGCGGGCGTCAAGAGTAAAGAGAAGATCGCCCTTCTTAACATTCTGCCCTTCGGTGAAATGAACCCCCACGAGCTGACCCGTAACCTGCGAACGTACACCAACCGTGGAGTAAGGCTCAACGGAACCGATGACGCGCAGTTCGACGGGAACATCCCTCTTCTCGACCGTGGCAATGGCAACTGGCACGGCGGCTTCGCGGCGGGTTGCAGCCGGTTTGGAGGAATCGCCTCCGGAGCAAGCGCTCAAACAGCTTAAGAAAAGGATGATTGCAAATGTAACAACCATGATGGCGAGCCGGTGCCCGCCGGGGCGTCTCCAGCGAAAACTCTGCTTACTTTGCTTGAACATTCCTACCTTTTCACGAACCGCATGACGCAAGCCTAAGATTGCCGCGCTGCTGAATACTGCTGAATTTCACTGAACATTTCAGGCTACACAAAACTGCCCACCTCAGCCACCCGGGGCGCAATGCATGCCTTACTATGTATTAAGCCCTGAGTAACGGATTGCATCCAGAAAAGCCCGGCGAGCATTAAAAAAATCCTCGCGACATTGCACAAGGCACGGAGATTTTTTCCGTGCGCGGATTTACTCCTCTTGCATGACTGCAATATTCAATTTTATCTGAATCTAATTTTATCCGAAGTGGCAGAGGCAACAAACTTTATTGGTGGGATTGTTTCCTGTATTTCCGCATTCCCTTTTGGTGGAGGGCCCGCAAATGCCATACATGGCCGTACTCCGCCCAATCTCTAATCCGAGCCACGAAGGAGTAATCAGGCGGCTGCGGCGACCCCGGCAAGGCTCTGAGCCAATAGCCGGCCAACCCTATCCGAGTCGGCATCGGTCATGGCCGAAGTCAACGGCGGGCAAATGTGGCGGGGACACCATTGGTCCGCGCCGGGTAGCGGGGGAGCGGAAATTTGCTGGAAAACCGGCTGCTGATGGCAGGGAAGCTCATAAACTCCACCTCCCAAAATAACGCCTTCCGCCGAAAGCTTCTTCTTTAACTGCTCGCGGTCCAGATTGCCGGGAAGGCGCACGATCAGCTTGTACTGACTGGCCTGGTCCATATGTGCGGTGGAGACATATTCCACCCCGGCTGCCTTGAGATGTCCCACAATAACGTCGTAAGCCCGCTGACGTTTGCGCAGCATCTCTGGAAGACGGCGCAGCTGGAGCGTTCCAATAATGGCATTGATCTCGGTCATACGGCTGCTATTGCCAAAGTCTTCGTGGTAGCCGCCATAGTTTGCGCCGCGCTTACCCTGATTCCGGAGAGATCGAGCCAGATAGTCCTCTTCCTCGCTATTGGTAACAATCATCCCGCCTTCACAAGTGGTCATTACCTTCGTGGGAAAAAAGGAAAAGGCGCCGCCGTCGGCAAGATTTCCCGCCGACTTTCCATGGATTCGGCTCCCATGGGCGTGGGCTGCATCCTCCAGTACCCACATTCCGTTGTCATGCGCAAAGCGAACCACATCGGGGAATTCGGGCGAGATGACTCCACCGATATGGACCCAAAGAATACCGGCAACTCCCACGTTGTTGCGGTGGGTCTCGTGGACCATGGAAAGCGTGGGAGCAAATGTTTCCGGAGACATGTCCAGATAACGCACGTGCCCACCGGCACGCAGCACGGCGGCAACGGTTGCGAAATTCGTATTGGTGGGAACCAGAACTGTCTTATCTTTAACGCCCTTGAGGCGCAGCAGGAATTCCAGCGCGGACGAGCCGCTGTTCACGGAAATGGCGTGACGCGTTCCTGCAAATTCGGCGAAGCTGCGCTCGAAGCGCTCGGTGTACTTGCCCAGGATCAGGACTCCGGAACGTAGAACCTCGGCGGCGCTCTTCTGGAACTCAGCGATGTCTTCATCAGGAAATTCAAAATAGAAGGGACTGATCGGATTCATAAAGACCTTCCCGGGAACACGTTTGGATGCCCCTCAAGAGCTTGCCGTTGTAGCCCGCTATCAGCGGCCGTCCGGGCGGTAGCCTGTGGCCAGCTCCGGCGAAGCCGGAAGGTTTCCGTGATAGCGGCCCATCAACCCATTTGCGCGAACGCGTAGCAGGTCGGCAAACTGAGCAACGCTATCGGCAATGGGATTCACCTTGCTCCGCTCATCATTGGCCCAGACCACGGGAACCTCGCGAATGACCAGACCCTGGCGTTGAGCAACGAAGAGAAACTCGGAGTCCATGCCCCAGCCATCCATCTTCAGCAGCGGTAAAACCGATTGCGCAACCGGGCGGCGGAAGGCTTTAAAGCCGCACTCGGTATCCTTGAATGGAAGCTGCAGAATGTTTCGAGCCAGCAGATTGAAGCATCGCCCAAGCATCTGGCGGTACAGTGGCTGCCGCTGCGATTGCAATCGCGGATCGACCCAGCGCGAACCGATGGCGATGTCAGCCCCGGACGCAAGCGCATCGTATAACCTGCGGCTCTCTTCAATCGGTGACGAGAGATCCGCGTCCGTATAGAGAAAAACATCTCCGCGCGCTTTGTGGACCGCATGGCGGACACTGTAGCCGCGTCCGCGGTTCCCGGGGTTTTCCAGCAGTCGCACAATGGGATGGCGGTACGACCACTGACGCACCAGCGCGGAGGTACCATCCCGGGATCCGTCATTCACAACCACGATCTCGGCGGACAGGGCTTCCTGCTCAATGAAGGCAAGGATTCGCTCCAGTGTGAGCGGCAATCGCTGCTCTTCGTTATAGGCCGGAATAATGATGGTGTGGGTAACGGTTGGCATAGCTTTTATTAACCTGTAAGCCCCAGAGATTCGGCGGCTTCCCCGGCCATTCCTGAGGCGTCCGGCTGAAGCGTCAGGTTGCCGGTCTGCCGAAGAACAGTCTGAGCGAAAGAGGGAGCCACCAGACTTCTGGCGAGCATCTCGTAACGTGGGTTCGGAAGATAAACCGACGTGCTCTCGCGGACCTCAAAGCCGAGCATGCTCTTGAGATTCAGAAAAGTCTGATAGGCGACGGTGGGGAAAAAAGTAAACTTCCCCGGAAGGACCGAGATGGCATTCCCGTTCTGCTCAATCCAATACGAGTACCGGCGCTTCTCGTCTTCACTGCTGATGAATTCGGTCTTGAGACATTCATAGGAGATTACTTTGCGGCGGTAGAGTTCCTCCGCGGAAAAATACCTTTCGGCGGCCTCCAGCAGAGAATCGACTCCGGAAACGTTATCGCCTGGCTCCCGTTCCGCGCCCGAATCCGCCAGCATGGAACAGGGGACGCTGTCGTCTTTTTCCTGACGCAGCAGGTGGTTAAAGTGAAACCTGGATTTAAGCGAGAGCCGGGCGAAGCTGACGTTGCACAGCGCGGGCGAGACAACGATCATCGTGCTTTTGCTGGTTGCAATCCGTGCCCGCAGGCCGAGCGTGGGCAGCACATCCTTCAGTCCCGCTCCCATGGTCAGGATGAAACTGCGCGACTTCAAATGCAGAAGATTGCCATTGGAGTCCTTGCACAGCACGCTGCTTACATTCAAGGGCGAGTGAGGCTGGGTGACGAGCCGTTCGATAGTGATTCCCGTCTGGAATTCAACACCATTGGCGATGGCGCTGGCCACCAGATCGCGCATGATGGAAGTGGTGTCCATGGGCACATCGGTGGAGCGCAGCATCTGCGACAGGACGCCTTCCAGTCCGAAGCTTTGCTGAAAGCGTGCACAAACCTGCTGCAATGCGCCGTTTTCGCAGGTCATCATGGAAGAATGCACGCCGTTGGTGTGGGTTTCAATCTGCTCCAGCCGCGGCGAAATGCAGCGCCCTTCGTGATTCCAGTTGTGGTTCACGAAGGCAGACTCCAGGCGGCTCAGGATTCGCCTCTGCTGCACCTTCCAGTACATCCAGTCATTGCTCAGATGGGAAAGCCGTATCTCCGGAGAATTCTTGGAGGGCAGCACATAGTAAAGCGGCGAATTGCTGAACCATCCCTGCCCCCGCGAACGAGGAACAAAAATATCCTGGCGGATTTCCTCCAGCTCCATGTTGCAGCGGCCACGAAAAAATGTGGAGTAGAAGTTATGAAGATCCTCCAGCGAGTTCAGGCAATTCATGAACGTCTGGGGATCTTCCTGACCGGAGTACAACGTTCCGGAATGGAACCAGCCTTCCAGCTTTCCCGAAGCGCCGGAGCCTAACTTGGCTGCGGCTTCAATCACCTTAATCCTGAGGTTAGAGTGCCGGGAAAGAAATTCCGCGATGGCGATCCCAGCAATACCTCCGCCGACGATCAGTACATCGAAGTGCTGAATCACCCGGAATTCTTTGGTCATAATCGGTCGTGAAACGCCGGAAGCGCGGCTTTGTTTCGCACCATGATCGTTTGGTTCTGAGTTGGAAGTGTTAATCCAGTGTTGCTGTTTGTTGGATGTGCCGCCAGCCCTGCGGAGTTGCCGTGGATCGAAAATGCTCTGCCAAGGCGAGTTATCAGCTGTTCAAAAGCAACACGCGGTTAACAGAAATCATCTGTGCTGTTGTAGCTGGGACTGCCCATGAAACTTTGCCTGGTCACTGCGTTTCCCCCAAGTAGAGGACGGTTGAATGAGTATGGATTTCATATCGCAACCGCGCTTCGCAAAGACCCCGAAGTTGAATTGACAATCCTGGCCGATACTTTGCCTGCAGCGAAAAGCGAACTGCCGGGCTTCGATGTCCGGCGTGCATGGAGCTATAACAGCCTGCGGAATCCGGCCTTGTTGCTCCGCGCCATCCGGCAGTGCAAGCCCGACGTGGTCTGGTTCAACCTGGTATTTCCCTCTTTCGGAGATATGGCGGCACCCGCTTTTCTGGGACTCTGCATTCCCGCACTCACTCGCGCCGCGGGCTATTCCAGCCACGTTACGCTGCATCACCTCATGGAATCCGTAAACTTCGAAGATGCAGGCGTCCGCCATCCCCGCCTTTACCGCTGGGGCGGCAGGCTGGCAACGAAGGCCTTACTGTTGTCCCATTCGGTTTCCGTGCTGCTGCCCGGCTTTCAGAGGATTCTCGCGGAAAGTTACAAGGCTAAGAATGCCCGGCTGAGATTTCATGGAATTTTTTCGGATGCTCCCGTCCCTCCGGATTTCAGCTTGCGCGGCAATCCTCCTCGTATTCTGGTGATGGGCGAATGGGGCACCTACAAGCGGCTCGAAACCCTGGTGGAGGCCTTCAACATCCTTAAGCAGGATGACGAACGAACCGAGCTTGTAATCGCAGGCCGGAACCATCCCGTCACTCCGGGGTATATCGAGGGAGTAATGCAGCTCTGCCGCAGCGCGGGACGCATCCGCTTCACCGGCTACGTTCCTGAACCCGAGATTGCGGCTCTGTTTCGAACCGCCAATGTACTGGTTCTTCCCTACTCTTCCGGATGCGGAGCCAGCGGCGTGGCCCATCTGGCGTGCGAGCACGGGCTTCCCATCATCTCTTCCGGCCTCAAGGAATTTCAGGAGATGGGCGCAGCCGAAGGCATGGCAATCGATTTCTATCGTACAAACGATCCCGCCGATCTGGCCCGCAAGCTGCGGGATCTGCTGGATTCGCCCCAACGACAGCAGGCCATGTCCCAGGTGAATTACCAGGCGGGATTGAGCATGCGGATGTCGGGCATCGTGGCCGACTACACGCGCTCGTTCATGCCGCAATCGGTTCAGGAAATCGCTGAAGCGGAAGTAATACGGCCAGCCAAGGCTTTCACATGGAGCGAAAGTGCAAGCAAGTTAACGGAAGAATAGAAAAAAACAAAGGTTCACTCATCCGCAAGTGAATTCAGGTGAAGCTGGTTTATGGAGGAAAGATGAAGGTTCTGGTTACGGGTGGCGCGGGATACATTGGCAGCATAGCAGCCTCGCAATTGCTTGAGGCGGGCCACGAAGTGATCGTCTACGACAACCTGAGCACAGGAAATATTCAGGCAGTTCCACAGGCCGCCACGCTCATCGTGGGCGACATTGGCGATGCCGCCAGCCTGAAAGACGTTTTTGAAAGGTATCCGATCGACGCCGTGATGCACTTCGCGGCTTTGATCGAAGCTGGCGAGTCGATGAAGACGCCGGAGGATTTTTTTCGCGTCAACGTCGCTTATACCCTGACTCTGTTGGAGACCATGCTGCGGTATGGAGTACAGCGCATGGTGTTTTCCTCCACGGCAGCCCTGTATGGCGATCCGGAGCGCACCCCCATTGCCGAGGGCGACCGTATCCTTCCCACCAACGCCTATGGTGAAACCAAGCTGATGGTGGAACGCATGCTGGACTGGATGAACCGCATTCATGGACTTCGCTATGCCTGCCTGCGCTACTTCAATGCCGCGGGCGCTGCCGGCGAGCTGGGCCCGGATCACCATCCCGAATCGCACCTCATCCCGTTGATCCTGCGCGTTCCCCTGGGCAAGACGAAGAGCGTGCAGATTTACGGAACCGACTACGACACCAGTGATGGCACCTGCGTGCGGGATTATATTCACGTTTCCGATCTGGCCTCTGCCCACGTGCTGGCGCTCGACCGTCTGGAAACCCAATCCGTATTGACCTATAACCTGGGGAATGGGAGGGGCTTCACGGTGCGTGAGGTGATCGAAGCAGCCCGCCGCATCACGGGGCATCCCATACCCGCTGTGGAGATGCCGCGACGCGCCGGTGACCCTGCGGTGCTGATTGCCAGCTCCGAGAAAATAAAAACCGATCTCGGATGGGTGCCGAAGTATGCCGATCTTGAGACCATACTGGCGAGCGAGTGGGAGTGGTTCCAGCAGCATCCGGGCGGCTACTCCGCGGTTGAATCCACCGAGACCGCCGCCGCGTAAGGTTCGACAAGAGGCTCAGAATCCCCCGGGGCCTACATGGCTTTACGTACGACGTTCGCTGGCCGGCCAAACAGCGCGTCCTTTATAGGGCGCGCTGTTCCTTCATTTCAAAACTTACTGTCCGGATTTAGCCAGAGTAATGCTCAATGGGCGGGGCGAGTCCGTGCCGCTCTCCCCACCGGCGTAAAAGCGGTGCCGCAGCACCGGCAGCGCGACCGTGAGCAGCAGAAGAACTATGCAGCTGAGTTGCACCAGCACCACCTCTCCCAGACTGCGGTGGAAGCCATAGATTCCCGCCACGATCATGCCGGCAAACGCCAGCTGTATTAATCCCGCATTGGTCACCCTTCGCGACATCTCATAGACCATGAGCACGACCGCCACGGAATAAATTCCGGTCATCGTGGCATACAGCATCACCAGGGGGCGGAGACCATGGATCGCCTGCCCAAAATCCCTGCCAAAGGCTACATGAAGAACCGTGACCGGCATGATGCCAAGCGCCAGGACACACACGCCGCAGATGGTGCTCACCAGCGCCACCGGCATCAGGAGCATCAGCGGCCTCTGCTCCCGCTCGCTGGCGCCGGCGGATACCGGGAACATGGCGCGAATTACGGACCATGAGAGCAGGTGCCCCACCCTTCCCACCAGAGCTACCCCCGCATATAGTCCGGCCTGCTCGGGGGAGAAGAAGTGTTTGATCACCAGCACATCGACATTGGTTATGACCACCTGGCCCACGAAGAAGAAGATCGCCTGCAACCCCTCGCGGTAGGAAACCGCAAGCTCCACGGAAGAGCTCTGCCGGAGCTCGGGAGGCACGGGAGGCAGGAAATATGCGGCAATCACGGAGAGCGAGACCGCGGCAATCACTCCATCCACACCCAGCCCCCGTGAAACCAGCAGAACGGCAAAGCCGACCTTCACAACCACTTCAATGATGAAGCTCCACGCCAGACGGTGAAAAGCACAGCGCCCTTGCATGGCGCCACGCTTTACCCCCAGCGGGATAAAAAAGGCGATTCCGGCGGAGAGAATCAAAATGTGCTCGGAATGCGGAAATTGCAGATAGCGCGCAATGGAACCACTGAACACGCTCAGGGCGGCAGCCAGGGAAAGACCGGCAATCCAGCTCTTCCGCAACAGCCGGTGGTAGAAGAATGCACGATGGATGGGGTCTTGCTCGCGGGCGATCAGCTTGGCGCATACCAGCTCAAACGAGAGTGTGATGGATGCAATCAGCATCAGTATCGTGAAGGCGGCATTGGCATGGCCGAAACCATTGGCGCCCAGCATGTGAGCGATGGTCATGTTGTAGACGGCATTGCCGCCGGCCACTACGAAGGAGCTGAGCAGCAGAATGAAACTTCCATTGAGAATTCTGCCGAGACGGCCTTTCAACAGACGTTGCGTCAGGCTTAGGGGAACTGGGACTGGAATCGTCGAAGTCGTCGTTGAAGTCATGGTTTCCAAGACGGAACGCCACTCGTGAGATGCAAAGCAATGCCATGGCACCGGATTGTCCCGAAAAAAACCAGAAAGTAGGTGCGCGGATGGCAACATTGAGCATCAAACGTCTTCCATAAGGTCACGGACATCCATTCATGGGCAGATTGCTCCCGCGAAGAAAACCCTCTTTCGCATTTGCGAATCCAACTTGCTGACGATTTGCGGAGGATGGAATGTTTTCGAGCACCATGCTGCGGCGCCCCGTTCCCTGGTCCTTGATGGTGGTAGCCGCAATAGCAGCACACGCACCTTTGTTGTTCATGCATTTGCCTCTGCTCACGTTTGACGCGAATTTTCACATCTTCTTTGCCCAGCATTACGCCCGGCACTGGTTTGAGCCTTTCAATGTGAAGTGGTACGGAGGCTTTTCACAAACCACCTATCCGCCGTTGCCGCAACAGTGGCTGGCGATCTTTTCCTATGTTTTTGGACTCGATATCGCTTACGAGATCGTGCAGTTGATCGCCATCGTGATGCTGCCGATCGGCGTGTACCGCTACGCGAAGCTCTGGGTCGATGACCGTTCGGCCAGCTATGCGGCACTGGGGAGCATTTTTCTTGGCTCCCTTTCCATGCTGGTTTACGAAGCCGGACAATTGGGCACCACCACCGCAATCACGCTCTATCTCAACGCCCTCCCCTACTTTTATCAATGGACCCGCCAGGGAAAGGGCCGCAGCCTAATCAAAGGCCTGCTGCTGATGTTTGCCGCCGCAGCCGCCCACCACGTCACCCTGCTCTTCGGCGCCGTGTTGTTTGCCATCCCGGTGGCTGTGCTGGCCCTCCTTGACCGGGAAACCGATGGGGAAAAGAACGGGACTGGAATAATTCTCGGACGGGCTACCCTGTTCGCCGTACTGGGTGCGATTGGCGCAGCCGTGGTGCTGCTTCCCTACTTCATCGCGCTCATGAACAATCCCATCACGCAAACGCCCATTCCTCACGCCAGCCGCGCGAATTACGTACTGAATCCGGAGTGGGGCTTCAACTACTTCGTGACTCCTTATGGCGCGCTCATCCTGGTGATTCCGTTCATCGCGATACGGGGATGGAGGGAGCGACGGCTCCGCCCGCTATTGTTTGGCTTCTGGCTCACCATGGTGCTCGGGCTGGGAGGAACGACTCCGGTAGCCCGATGGTTGTTCGGGCGCGCGTTTGAAGTGCTGACGTACGAGCGCTTTGCCTTCTGGGCGACCGTAATGGCGCTGCCGTTTGCCGGAAAGCTGGCTGCTGAAATCTTCGACCGGCGCAGCCGCATCGCCGCGGGCGCGGTTGTGGCCCTTATGCTCCTCACCATGAGTTGGAGCGTGGCGCAGCATTACTACCATCCCATTAATTACGACGATCCCATCAAGGTGGACCAGGTTGCGAACTTTCTGAATCGCGATGGCCATGACAAGTACCGCTACTTCACTCTGGGATTTGGAAACGAACTCTCCCACGTAGCCCGCTACACCGAGGCAACAACCGTCGATGGCGATTACCATTCCGCGCGATCCCTTCCCGAGGTGACTCCGTACGGGGCCGCCCAGCTCACCAACTCGAAATACTATGGGGCGAATGGAATCGCCGCTCTGCGCTCCATGCTGAAACATGCCAGCAAATACGGCATCAAGTGGATCTTCGTGCGCGACCCGTATTATGAGCCGCTGCTCGCCTTTGCCGGCTGGCGTCGCGTTGACAGCGTGCAGAACGGCACCATCGGCATCTGGTCGCGGGACGACATTCCGCCAGCGGGACCGGTGAATTACAGCCGGAGGCCAACCTACTGGGAAGGAATCATGTGGGGTCTGTTCCCCGTTGGCAGCAGCCTTCTCGCCCTCCTGGCAGTGATCTTCCTGCCCGATACCGTCCTGGTGCGCCGGCCGGTTGCGGTTCCGGCGAAGATGCCCGGAATCATTTATGCCCGGGAGGCAAAGTAGATGAACCGCACCTTTCCCATACTGTTATTCGTGGTCACCGGATTGTTAGTGGTATACGGCACCGTATTTCCCGCTCCCATTGCCCAGGTGACCTATGTAGCCGGACAGGGGAAATCGGCGCTCTCATCGGCTACCACCCCGGACGGAGCCACCCAATCGCTGCTGGATCAATTGACCAAGCGTGACTGGCATGGCGCCTACCAGTTGGTCGCTAATCAATCGGAGGTCAAGGAACAGGACTTTACCCGGGAGCTTGTGGGCACCCAGGGTAGCCTCCGCACCTATGCCACACTGGAGCCTTCCGAGGTGCGGCTGCTCAAGAGCTCCGCCGACGAAGCTACCGTCCGGGCGCGGTTGCGCTGGGCGACCGGGCTGGGAGACTCCTACGACACGCGCGACCTTAAAGTGGTAAGGCAGGGTTCGCAGTGGCGGGTGGTGTGGCCCTTGATTAAAGAAGTGAAGGTCCCTCCCCAGGTAATTCCCGTCAACTATCTGCGCTGGGATGTGCTCTACCGTGGATCGGAGGACAACTGGACTGCACAGAACGCGGAAAGTCCGGGTGTCCGCATCACCTCCATGCGTGCCATTGCCGATACCGACAGCACGGTTGTTTTGGGCGAGGTGCTGAACGAGGACACGGTTCCGGCCTTCGTGTCGGTGAATGCCACGCTGGTGGCAAAGGACGGCAAGATTCTGGGACAGGAGAGCAGCTTCGACAAAATTTCCCACGTTCTCCTGCCGAAAGAGGTATCACCCTTCCGCATCGATTTCCCCGGCGTTATCCTTGGCCAGATCAAGAGCGTAAAGATGGAACCCTACTCCGCATTGGTGCCGGCCTCGGCTGATCCGGTAATCGGTGTGCTGCACCAGCGCCTCGAAGGCGATGCCCTGGGGCGGCGGGTGCTTGCGGGCGAACTCTTAAACGAGAGCGGCCAGACCGTGGAGATTGCCCACGTTCTGGCGACCTACTACAACAACAATGGGCAGATCGTATGGATCTCCGACGCTTACTTGAGCCAGGCGCTGCTGCCGCAGGTTCCAGTGCCCTTCACCGTTGAGGTTCCGGAAAAAGTGGCTCCCGAGGTGGCCACCTACCGTGTGACCGTGAACCACTTCAACACTTCGCGTAACTGAGTTTCCTGCATGCAAATAAACAAGGGTGCAGCCTAAGCCGCACCCTTTTTGCTTTCCCAGGGAGAAACTTTCTACCAGTAGTTGAACTGGAATTGATCAAGCCATACCTTGTAGGGTTCCTGCCGGTAGTTCCCATCCAGTTGAAAGTTCACGGTAATGCCATTCCAGTCGGTCCACTTGGATGCGTAGTACTGGTCCAGGTAGTACTTGTGCCCGTCATAGGTGATGGAGATGTAGTGCAACCAGTTATCCCATGTGCGCTCGACTTCCAGCACAACGTGATGCCAGGTGTAAGCGGCGGGGGTTGGACACGGAATGCCGGTGGAGACCCAGCGATCATTGGGATTGTCCCAGATGTCCCACACATTCCCGGCACGTATATTGCACTGGCTTCCGAATACGAGGGAACGGTTCTGGACATACTGATTAATGTCAAACTCCAGAGCCTGCGGTGCGTTTGAGTTTTCCAGATAAAAGTAGGTGTCGTAAACCATGTGGCGCGTGGCATTGTTGACGTTTACGTCGCCGACCAGCCGCTTGTAGTAGAGGGCATTGGTATAGGGGGTCCCGCCTCCGTTAATGCCAAACTCCGCCGCATTGCCGTCGAGGGAAGGCGAGGAAACGCCCTGCCACATGTAGAAGCTGGTAGTCGGGCCGTATCCACTGGGATCGTAGGCGCAGGCGCTGCAACTCTCCCAGCCACCCATCTGGTCCACATTCCATATATTGTTGCCCGTGGACGTGGGAACAGCGGGCGCGGCCAGGCTGCTGATGCTGCCAGAGGAGCTGCTTACATTGAAGTCCACCTGCTGCTGATAGATGGCTCCCGTTACGTCCTCCCATGATTTGACGATAAGACGGTGGCCGCCTGCGCCCATGGGAAGATAGGTATCCACATTATCGCTGTAGGTGGTAAACACCGCATTGTTATCAAGGTAGGCGATCATGGAGGCGATCCGGCGGCCATTGGAGGGCGTGGCCGAAGCAACCAGATGCACCGGGGCCCCGGGAGTTGTACCCGATGCCGGAGCACTTATGTTGACTCCACCGCTGGAGCCGCTAACGTTGATGCTCAAATTCTGCTGATAAATTCCGCCCCATACGTCCCACGCCTTGATGGTGATGAAGTGCCAGCCGTCGCCCATGGGAATGGCGGTATCGAGGCTGTTCGAATACAGCAGGTAAGACTGCTTGTAATCCACGTAAATGATCATGGCGGAGATTGTGGTCGACCCGTTTGCGGAGGCGACGAATCGCACGGGAGAAGGCACTGTCCATCCCTCGCCAGGGGTGCTGATGTTAACCCCGGCGAAGCTGAGAGTCGTCATCAAGAGCACGGCAGCTAATAGTGTTAATTTCTTCAAAACTGGAACTCCTTCGGTCTCCTCAAGATGACCAGACACTTGGCCTTTCCTGACTCCGGCAGAGTAGTGTTTCA
>DASZRZ010000229.1:0-2795 GCA_035548935.1 Terriglobales bacterium | reverse complement strand
CGGGTCCCCGTGGAGAAGCGCACTGCGGTAGGCCGCATCCGGCGCCAGCAGGTAGTTTCCTCCGGCAGCCCAGGCGTCGACCAAGGCGAGTTCCAGGGAATCGTAGGAGATCGCCTGTCCCTCGCTGATGCCCGCGTCTTTGTCCGGGAGATAGGCAAGAAGGGGTGCGCGGCCGGGGAAAAGAGCCTTCGTCCAAGCGACCAGGTATCCGTTCGCATCGATCCATGAGCGCTGGCTGGCGCCGCCAGAAAAACTGCCGTCGGCATTCCGCGCGGTGGCCCTTGCTCCCGGCCAGAGTCCCGCCTTGACCGCCAGAAAGTCCCCGGGTGGCAGCGGGCCGGTATAGTCGCGGCCAACCAGCCGGATCGAATCTGCGTCCAGCGCATCGGCGCCGGCAGCCCGGCAGGCGGCGGCGATCCGGGGCTCGGGAGACGGGAACCAGACGGCGCCGATCCCTCCGCTCGCAAGGAGGCCGGAGCAATCGGCATCGGAATCCCAACGGAGCACAATCTGGTTCGGCAGATCAACTCTCACGGGTGAAATGCTATCCCGGTGCGTGAAGGAAATCAACCCAATCAGGTTCCTTTATGCTCATATGCATCCATCGCCTGCTCGACATTTCATCGTGACTGCCGCGTGCTAAGCTCGTTCACTATGAAATTCACCGCGCAAATGAGGCCTAACCGAATTCAGACATTCTTCTTTTCGATGTGCCTTCTGGCGTTGTGCGCCGTGCCGGGCGCCTTTGCTCAAAACAGGGCAATCGATTTTAAGGAAGGCATGCCCTTCAGCAACGGTTTCGTGGCCGGCAATACCTTATACGTTGCAGGCCAGCAGGGGCCTGACTCCAACGGCAAACTCCCGGGGCTAGATATCAGCGAGCAAACCAAGAACACCATTGCAGCGATCGAAAAAATAGTCAAAAAGGCGGGCTTTCAGATGTCGGACATCACATCCGTGACCGTGTATGTCACGGACTTGACCGATGTTCCCAAGATGAACGAGGTCTATAAGAAGCTCATGCCGAATCCCAAGCCGGCGCGCGCCACGGTGCAGGTTGCCGGTTTGATCGGCGGCGCAAAAATCGAGATCTCCGCCATCGCCGTGAAGCAGTAGTTGGACCGCGAGATTTCTACCCTTTCGCGCGCGCTCCGTTGAAAGTCATTCAGGCTGGGCCTGAGGCGCGAGGGGCTTGAGTTGGTCGGAGTAGCCAAGGGCACGCAACTCTCGCTGGATGCGTTGGAGTCGGCGTTTGCGGGCTTGTGGGGTGGTTTCGCAGCCATATTCCTTGTAGGCGACACCGGTGTGAAGGATCTTCCAGATCACAATGGCCAAGCGGTGTGCCGTCGCCCAGATAGCTTTGGTATAGCCGAGTCGCGGCAGAAGTCGCCGGAACCGCTGCTGGAACGAGCTGTTTTTGGTGCGCACCGCCGCCTGCGCCGCCAGACACAGCACCCGTCGCAAGTAGACGTTGCCCTTGGCGCATCGGCTACTATGGTTTTCTCCGGCGCTCTCCTGCGAACCCGGGCATACGCCGAGCCAAGAGCAGAACCGGTCAGCGGTGGCGAAGGCGCTCGCCTGTGGACCAGCTTCGGCAACGATCTGTTGGGCGGCCACCACCCGGATGCCGGGAACCTGCACCAGCCGTTGGATCGCATCGGCATGGGACTTGAGAGCGGCCGCGGTCAACTCAGATAGTTCCTGGAGTTGCTTGTCCACTAACTGCACCTGTTCCAAGTGTTGTTTGAGGAGTTGGCGATGCCACGGACTCACGTTACCAGTCAGCGCTTCGGCTAGTTCCTCGGGCGTATGCTGCAGACGTGCATCGCCCAGTTGGGCCAGCTTCACCGGATCGGTAACCCCTTCGCTGATGGCCTTCAGAATGCGTACTCCGCTGGCACCAAACAAGTCGCTGACCAAGCTGGAAAGTTTCACCTGCGTTTCTTCCAACAAGCTCTCCACTTGATTCTGAATGCGCACGCGGTCCCGCGTCAGTTGCGTGCGTCGGCGGGTGAGCGTGCGGGCCAGCCGCTGCTCCCCGTCGGGAACGAAGCTGAGGGTGAGTTCTCCAGCCAAGTGGCGGCGTACCAGCCGCTGAGCGTCTTTGAAGTCGGCCTTCTTGCCGCGTGGCGCGCGGTTGCTCCAGGCCTGGGCCAGAAACAAGCGGAAATGCTGCTCCAGCACCAGCCACACCGGTTTCCAGTATTGCGCCGTGGACTCCATCACGGCTTCCTGTACGCCCTGTTGTTGCAGCCATGCCACCAAATGCCGCAACTCCGCCATCGTAGTCCGGAAACGTCGACTGGGTAGGCTACCAGCCTCCGCACCCGCTTGGCCCGGGGTAAGCACCACCACCATCAGGACTCGTTTATGGACATCAATTCCAGCTACACTAGCAGTCATTCGTTACCTCCGCTGGTGGAAGCGGGGGAAACGCAAACTGTGTGACGCACCGTTTCGTACTACCGCTTCCCCTGGCGGGGGCAGTGTACATTGATTGGCTCTTCGGCGTCTCCCGGATCAAACTCCCTGACGGCTTCGACAGATCCAGAGCGTAATCGACCTTGGCCGCTGCCACGTCCTCACCGTAGCGCGTTGCTGCCAGCGACTTTCATCCCATTTTGGCGGCCGGCACGGCCATGGTGACTCCCTCACGGTCGCGGCCCTGTGTCCACAGAGGCCCGACCGTGAGGGAGGGCGTAGCAAAAGGGCAGTATTCTTGCGGGCACGGCACTAGTCCCCGGCGGCGAAGAGAGACACGCGCGAACCGGCGAGAGATTGATAGCTTTCGAAGG
>DASZRZ010000228.1:0-4166 GCA_035548935.1 Terriglobales bacterium | reverse complement strand
ATGGAGCGCCGCTCCCCCTTGCTCCTCCGCGGCGGGCTCCGTAGAATCCGGACTGAATGCCAATCTCCTTTGTAAAAGCCAGTGCCTGCGGGAATGATTTCCTCATTGTTGAAGGCCTCGACTTCATCTCTGACCTTTCAACATTTACGCGCGCCATTTGTGACCGCCACAACGGCGTGGGCGCCGACGGCGTGGAATGGATCTTTCCCGATCCCGCGGCAGATGCCCGCATCCGCCTCTTGAACGCCGATGGCGGCGAAGCGGAAATTTCCGGCAACGGGACCCGCTGCGTCGCCGCCTACCTGGTTTCCGAGCTGGCGGCGCAGGGGCGTTCCGGCCTTGCCCGTCCCCAGGCGCAAGAGCTGAAGATTCGTACCGGCGCGGGGATCAAGACCTGCCGCCTGCGGTCCAGCAACGGGATGCACTTTGAGTTCGAATCCGCCATGGGCGAGCCGCAGATTGGCGGAGCGGCTTCCATCAAGCTGGGCAACCGCGAGGCCGCTGGAGTGCTGGTCTCCATGGGGAATCCGCATTTTGTCCTGTTTGTCGATGATTTTTCCCCCCGCTGGCAAGCCGAGGCCGCTGAGATTGGTAGCTATCAGGAGTTCAAGCAAGGGATGAACGTTGAGTATGTGAAGGTGATCGATCCGGGCAATATTGAAGTTCGATTCTACGAGCGCGGGGTGGGCGAGACCCAGTCGTCTGGCACCGGATCATGCGCCTCGGGCGTGGCCTCGATTTTTACGGGACGGGCGCAATCCCCGGTGCAGGTTCACGCTCCCGGTGGAGTTCAGACCGTGCGCTGGGATAAGCTTCATTCCGAGGTTTTTCTCACCGGCCCAGCCCAGTTGATCTGTACGGGCGAGTACATGAGATAAGGAAGCGGCCCGCAGGGAACTGCTTTAGGGCTCGGAACTGGAAGTGATTTGAAAACGAAAACTCGCACCGCGAAACTTCTAAAACCGCCACCGCTTCGTCCCGGCGATAAAGTGGCTATTGTTGCGCCTGCTTCCAACATCAAGCGGGATGCGTTGGAGCTTGGCTACCGGCGCCTGCGGCAGCTTGGCTACCATCCCGTTTTCGAGGAAGCCATTTTCGAGCAGGACCTCTATTTCGCCGGTTCGGCGCAGCGCCGCGTCGACGAGCTACATCGCGCATTCGCCAACCCCGAGGTGCGCGCCATCCTCTGCGCCCGGGGAGGGTACGGCTCCAACTCTCTGCTGCCTCTGCTGGATCTGGATCTGATCCGGCGGCATCCCAAAATTTTCGCCGGATACAGCGACCTGACCTGCTTGCTGACGTATCTGAACGATGCCGCAGGGCTGGTCACCTTCCACGGGCCCATGGTGATCAAGGATTTTGGCTCCGACTCCTGTGTGCATATCCCATCGTGGGATGCCGCGGTTTCGGGCGATCCTGAGTGGTGCCTGCAAACCGGCGACAGCCTCGATCCCATCTTTGCCCCGCTCATCCAGGGAGAGGCCGAAGGTCAGCTTTACGGCGGATGCCTCTCCATTCTGGTGTCGTCCCTGGGAACACCCTATGAGATTCAGACATCGGGCAAGCTGCTGTTTCTGGAAGACGTAAACGCCAAGCCCTACCAGATCGACCGCATGCTTATGCAGTTACGGCTTGCGGGGAAATTTGAGGGCGTACGTGGAATTGTCTTCGGTGAAATGCTCGATTGCATCCAGGTGGCGAATCAGGGGTATACCCTTCAGCAGGTGGTCCGGCGTGTTGTAGGAGACTTGGGAATTCCTGTAGCCTACGGCTTATCATCGGGGCACGTGGCCCGCGAGAACATTACGCTCCCGCTGGGTGTGCGCGCCTCCCTCTCGGTGGGAGGGGAGAATGCGGAGTTGAGGATTCTGGAACCGGCGACGGCGCCGGTCCCGAAGATTGGTCTTCCGGTCTCCTGAAGTCTGTTCTCTCCTGTCTGGAAGCTGGAAACGGATAAGCGGATTTTGAAACACATTCATCTCATTGGAATTTGCGGCACCGCCATGGCATCGCTGGCGGCCATGTTGAAGCAGCGCGGTCATAAGGTCACGGGATCGGATTCCGCCGTTTACCCGCCGATGTCCGACTTCCTGGCCGGGCTGGGAATTCCCGTGGCCCAGCCCTATGCGGAAGCGAATCTCGATCCGCGCCCCGACCTGGTGATTGTGGGGAATGCCATCTCACGCGGCAATCCCGAGCTGGAGCGCGTGCTGGATGACCGCATGTCCTTCGCCTCGCTTCCGAGTGTTCTCTTCCACGAGTTTCTGCGCGAACGGCAGCGTCTGGTGGTCGCCGGGACTCACGGCAAAACCACGACCACGTCGATGCTCTCGTGGATCTTCGAGTCCGCAGGCCGCTCGCCTTCATTCCTCATCGGCGGCATTGCGGAAAACTTTGGCGCCAGCATCCAGTTGGGCAGCGGAGCAGAGTTCATTCTCGAAGGCGACGAATACGATACGGCCTTCTTCGACAAGGGCCCGAAGTTCCTGCATTACTTTCCGGACTCGCTCATCCTGACCTCGGTTGAATTTGATCATGCCGATATTTACCGCGACCTTGAAGCGGTAAAGACTGCCTTCCGGCGGCTGGTGAACCTGGTGCCCCGGCGTGGACGCATCTTTGCCTATGATGGCCGGGGACGCGATGGCAGCCCCAATGTGGATGAGTGCCTTGCGAAAGCGCTCTGTCCCGTGGAGCGCTATGGCTTTCATGATTCGGCTCACTGGCAGATCGCGGATCTACGATTTGAGCCCGCGCTCACGCGCTGGACCGTCCTGCGGCAGGGCAAGCCGTGGGCGGAGTACGAGTTTTCCCTGGCGGGGGAGTACAACGTGCTGAACGCCACGGCGGCGGCCGCGCTGGCTGCCGGATATGGCATTACCGCCGATTCCATCGCGGAGGCGCTGCGCTCCTTTAAGAGCGTAAAGCGGCGGCTGGAGGTGAAGGCGGAGATTGGCGGCATCACCATCATCGACGACTTTGCCCACCACCCAACGGCAATCGCCGAAACGCTCAAAGCCTTGCGCACGCGATATGCGGGCTGCCGTTTATGGGCGGTTCTGGAGCCGCGCTCGAATACGCTTCGCCGCAACGTTTTTCAGCATGACCTCGTGCGCAGCCTGGGCCTCGCCGACCAGGTGGTGCTCGCAGGAATTTTCAAGTCCGATGCCATACCGGAAGTGGAGCGTCTCGATCTGGCCTCCGTCATCAGCGGGCTCACGAAGCGGGGGACACCCGCGCGCCAGCTTCCGGATGCCGATGCAATCGTGGATGCCCTGGGCCGGGAGCTTGTCTCCGGCGATGTCGTTGCCGTTCTCTCCAACGGAGGGTTTGGCGGTATCTACGAAAAACTGCCCGCCCGCCTGCAAGCGCTTACCAGCGGGGTCTCCGCCTGATCCGGCGCTGGGCCGTACCGTTCTTATGCGTAATGGCCGCGCTATTGTGTCGCGTGCTGGCGATTCCGGCGCAAGCCGCGGCAGGCAGTGCGGCGGACCCATCCGCGGATGGAATCACCTATACCGTTGCGCTGGAGGACCCGGCGCGTCATCTGGTTCATGTCACCATGCACCTTCCCGCGGCCTCCACGGGTTGTGATGTTTTGCTGCCAGTTTGGAACGGGCTTTATCAGGTGCGGGATTTTTCGCAGTACATCATGGGTCCGGTCACCATGACCGATTCCACCGCGCCGGGTTCTCCTGCAAAGCCGCAAACTGTTACCCGCACAGGAAAATCCAGTTGGCGGGTGGAAGGTGCTCATCCCGATCTGGATGTTGAATACCGCGTTCATATCAACGTGCCCGGACCCTTTGGATCCCAGCTGAACAGCGAGCATGCGTTCCTGAATCTGGCGTGGATACTGATGGATCCACTATGCCGCCCTGCCGGACCGATGTCTCTGGAGTTTGCCCGCATTCCCGAACACTGGAAGCTGATTACCTCTCTGCCGCGCACCGGCAACCGCTTTGTGGCCCGGAGCTATGATCAGATGGTGGACTCGCCGGTTGAGATCGGAAGGTTCCATGAGGTTGACTTCAAGGAAGGCGGCGCAAGCTACTCACTGGCAATCGATGCCAACCCCGCGGATTATGACGCCGGTGCGGTTACGTCGACCGTTCGCCGCATCGTCACCGAGACCGTGGAGTGGATGCAGGATCGTCCCTTTGAGC
>DASZRZ010000227.1:0-11867 GCA_035548935.1 Terriglobales bacterium | reverse complement strand
CCTGCCACCCAGGCGCCTCCGTATTCGGTTACGGTCGGCAAGTCGGGTTCGGCAAACTACGCTTCCACTCTGGCGCAGCCCTATGATCCGGCGGCGAGATTGGGATGGACCCCCCGCACGATCAACCTCACCACCGGCGCGAGTTCTAATTTGAATTCGCTGGTGATGGACCCGATCTTCCTCAATCCCACCACCTACCAATGGAACCTGAATTTTCAGTATGAGTTCCTTCCGAAGTGGGTTGTGGAAATTGGATATGTGGGGAGCCGCAGCATTCACCAGACTTCAACTGTGACCTTCGAATCCCAAATCAATGGCGCGAAGCTGGCGAGCGTAGCCCAGCCCATCAATGGGGTTACCACGAATACGGTGGGAAATGCCTCGATCCGCGTTCCGTATCTTGGCTTTTCTCCGGGAGGGCTGGGCACCGATCGAACCCGGGGAGACGACAAGTTCAACAGCATCCAGGCAACGGTGCGGAAGCAGTTCTCCCACGGGTTGCAGATGCAGGCTGCTTACAGCTACAGCCGGTCGTTCGATACGGCAACCTACAACAACTTCAACGATCCCCTGGTATCGGTATACGGACCGAACTCCAACTATCGTCCACACCGCCTTACCATCAACTACAGCTATGAGCTGCCTTTCGGCCAGCGGCAGGGTTTCATTGGCAAGGTTGCCAATGGCTGGAGCATCGCGGGCGTGACGGTGATACAGAATGGTTCGCCTTTGACCATCATCGATACGCGTGGAGGAACGATCTACGGGTTCGGGGGATCGTCGCCGGTACAGTCCACCGCCCAGTTTGCGGCGGGAAAGACCAAGGCCGACGTGGCTACCACTGGCGATATCCACACGCGTTTGGGAGGAGTGAGCGGAGGAGTTGGCTACTTTGACCCCAACGCGTTCGGAGTTACGCCCATACTTGGAACCTTCCCCGACACGGGCCGCGGATATGGAAACAGCGGGCTGGGTATCGTTCTGGGACCGGGCCAGGTGAACTTTGACGGAACGCTGCAGAAGATCACCCGCGTGGGAGGTATCCGCGAGGATGCGAACCTGGTATTCCGCGCGGAGTTCTTCAACATGTTCAATCATGCCCAGTTCAGCAACCCGACCGGAGCGCAGACGGATATCTCTAAATCCAACTTCGGGCAAATTACCAGCACGTCGGTCAATCCCCGGCTGATTCAATTTGCTTTGAAGTATGTCTTTTAGGCCGGTTGATTTAGGCTTGACGGCGAATTTAAGAACCAACATCAGGAGCAATGGGAAAAATGACCGGACGTAAAACCATGTGGGTGCTCATGGTGCTTGCATTACTGGGAACCTTGCAGGCTCAGAATGCAAACCAGAAAGCAACCGACGCGATAAAAAAAGCGGAAAAGGCAATGGGCAGCGTGAAGTCGATCCGGTATTCGGGAACCGGCAAATGGGGCGTTGTGGGGATGAACTGGAACCCCACCGCCCCGTGGCACTCCACGGACCTGACGAAATATACGCGGACCATCGATTATGTGAGCGCTTCCTCGCGTGAGGAGATCGTGCGGCAGCAGGAAAACCCCACCAACCTGGGTGGGGAGGCGCCGTTTTCAATCGTGGTTCATGAAGGTCGCAACGTAAGCGGGAAGTATGCGTGGGACCAGCCGCCTTATGCCAATGGGCCGCCTCTTCCCGCGCCCGACGCTTCGCGTCCGGCTGCATCGGCCTCGAATGAACGCCAGTTGCAGGTCTGGCTCACGCCCCACGGATTTCTAAAGGCTGCCGCCGAACACCAGGCCACCGCCGAGACGGAGATGCAGGGAGGGCAGAAGAATACCGTCCTTAAATGTTCCATCGGCGAAAACAAGATCGTGGGGACTATTAACGGCCAGAACCTCGTGACCAGGGTGGAGACGTGGCTGCCCAGCCCCGTTCTTGGCGACATGCCGGTGGAAACCACCTTTTCCGATTACCGCGACTTCGGCGGAGTGAAGTTTCCCATGCATATCGTGCAGAAGCACGGCGGCTTCGACGTGCTGAATCTCATGGTAAGCAGCGTGGAGCCCAACGTGGCGAATGCCGCTCTCAAGGCTCCGGAAATGGCGATCAATGCCAAGGTTGCGCCGCCCCAGGTGGGGGTCGACAAGCTCGCCGACGGCTTCTGGCTCCTGCGCGCGGGGCACAACAGCGCGCTCATTGAGTTCAAGGACTTCGTGGCCGTGGTGGAGGCTCCCAACAACGAAGCCCGCTCGCTGGCGGTCATTGCGACGGTCAAGAAGCTGGTCCCGAATAAGCCGATCAAGTACCTGATCAACACGCATCATCACTTCGATCACTCCGGCGGCATTCGTACCTATGTTGCCGAAGGAGCCACCGTGATCACGCACGAGGCGAACCGGCCCTTTTATGAGTGGGCATGGAAGCAGCCGCGCACGCTGGAGCCCGACAGGCTCTCCCAGAACCCCCGGGAAGCCAGCTTCATCACGTACAAAACCAAGTACGTGCTGACGGATGGGAACCGTTCGGTGGAAATACACCTCACCATCGGGGACAATCACGACCAGTTTCTTTCGTTCGTGTATATGCCGAAGGAGAAGATTCTTATTGAGGCAGACGATTGGTCGGACTGGTACGCCACGACGGTATCGCTTCCCATGTGGAATAACCTCTACGGCAACATGCAGCGCCTGCAACTCGATGTCGATACCATGGTTCCGCTCCACGGCAAGGCGGCAACCCTGGCGGAGTGGCTGAAGGTGCTGCGGGACAACACTCTTTAGAAAATTGCTGGTAAAACAGTTTCAGGCCCACCTCCCCGTAAGGAAGTGGGCCTGATTTTTTTGCGGCACATTTTTTTAACGTGCGGCTTTTTAACGCGCAGCTTTGTGAACCGTGCTACCTGGGACGAATCGGTTAATCAGGGCAGCCATGGCGGCTCCGGCGAGCGAGGCGAGCAAGCCCACGCCCGCGGCAAAGACGATTTCAAACGGCCAAAGATTGTGTGATGTGGGATCTTTAGCGCACTCCACCATTACACGGGCGAAGACCGCGGTGGGAACCGCGGCTCCCACCACCAGAACCGCCACCCGTAACCGGCAGGCGCGGAAGAGACCAAGCAGCAGCGCCCCCAGGACAATCGAAAGCAACTCTGGACGCACCAGTGTATTGGGCAGGCTCACCTTGTTATAAGGGATTGCCCAATAAGGAAGGCCCACAGCAAAAAATCCCACCACGAAGGCGGTTGGAAGCCCGTACCATCCAGATTTATTCATCCTGTAATTCAAGCATAGGAATGAATTAGCTCAACATTACCTCAGGGCAGTGCTTCAAGGCTGGGTGGGGACTTCCGGGCGGGTACTCTATAATCAGGAGATTGCCAGAGGGTGGCAGCCGAGCCTGAAATGCCGATTGGATTGGACCATATCGTTGCCTCTACGCGTGCCCGGGTTGCGCGAAGCATGCCCGATATGCGCGAGCTTGAGCGCCGCGCCGGGCTGCACCAGCCACGCGGTTTTGCGGATGCACTGCGGCGGGCGGCGAAGCAGGGTCCGGCGATCATTTCCGAGTTGAAGAAGGCGTCGCCTTCGAAGGGTGTGATCCGGCAGGATTTCCGGGTAACGGATCTGGCAAAGGGCCTGGAGGCGGGGGGCGCATCGGCGCTTTCCGTGCTGACCGACGAGGAGTTCTTTCAGGGATCGCTCGCCTATCTGGCGGAGGCTTCGCAGGCGGTTTCCATTCCGTGCCTGCGGAAGGACTTCCTGGTTGCGGAGTGGCAGATGGTTGAGGCGCGGGCATGGCGGGCGGATGCCGTCCTGTTGATTGTGGCGGCGTTGAGCCCGGCGGAGTTGACGCATCTTTACCGCCGCGCGCAGGAGATGTCGCTGGATGTGCTCTGCGAAGTTCACGACGGGGAAGAGCTTGTCCGGGCAGTGGACGCGGGGTTCGAGATGATTGGAGTGAATAGCCGGAACCTGCGGACCTTCCACGTGGATTTGAATGTGGCTCTCGACCTGGCCGCAAAGCTGCCGCGCAAGGCGCTGCGGGTGGCGGAGAGCGGCATTCACAATGGCGGCGATGTGCATCGCTTGCGCGAGGCGGGGTACGACGCCTTCCTGATCGGCGAGTCCCTGATGAAGGCGGAGGAGCCGGGGCGCGCACTGCATGAGCTTCTGGCCGAGGCAGCCAGGGAAAGTACGAACGGAGCGGCAGTGGCTTCGCCGCCGGGGAAGACTTCAGGAGCGTAGGCTTGACGTGGATCAAGATATGCGGCAACACCAGCCTGGGAGACGCCATTACCGCCGTGGATGCGGGGGCCGACGCACTGGGATTTATCTTCGCTCCGAGTTCGCGGCGAATCGATCCGGCGGCGGCCCGGGCGATCATCTCCTTCGTGCCGCGAAAGGTTGAAAAGATTGGAGTGTTCGTCAACGAGGCCCCGGAGCGGGTTGCCGCCATTGCGGCGGATGCCGGGCTCGACTGGGTGCAGCTTCACGGCGACGAAGACGCCGGTTATGCCAGCCGCCTCCGCTCCGAGCTGCAAGGCAAGGCCAGCAGCCGAGTGCTGAAGGCGATCGCCGTGCGTGCGGGAGTGGACAAGGTGGTTGCGGAGATAATCGCGAGCGGGGCCTTTGACGGCGTGCTGTTAGATTCGCCTCCGGCGCCGCAGGAGAATCGCGGCGGAACGGGGCGCGTGTTCGATTGGAATCTGGTGGCGGAGATTCTTCCGCGGGCTGGTGCAAAATTAAAGATAGTTGTCGGCGGTGGGCTCACGCCACTGAATGCCGGGGATGCGGTGCAAAAGCTGCGCCCCTGGGGAGTTGACGTTTGCAGTGGGGTTGAGCTGTCGCCGGGGCGCAAGGATACGGGGAAGATCAAAGCGTTTTTGCGCGCGGTGCGTGGGGCGGAAGGGACTTGAGCGATTCCCTGGCTTTGAGCACGGCTTTTGAAAAAATAAAAAACCCAAAAATAACCCTTTGAAGTTGGACCCATTGGAAACAATCGCAAAAAAAACGCGTACGCGAACGGCCCGGGTGGAAGGGCGGTATGGTCCCTATGGCGGCCGCTATGTGCCGGAGACGCTGATGGCTGCCCTGGAAGAGTTGCAGGCGGCCTATGGGGTTGCACGGTCGGATCCCGCTTTCGGAAAAGAGCTGGCCCGCCTGCTGAAGGAATATGCGGGACGGCCTACGCCATTATTTTTTGCGCGTAATCTCACGGAGAAGCTGGGGGGCGCGCGCATTTACCTGAAGCGCGAGGATCTGCTGCACACAGGCGCTCACAAGATCAATAACTGCATTGGGCAGGCGCTGCTGGCGCAGCGCATGGGCAAGCGCCGCATCATCGCTGAAACCGGAGCGGGACAGCATGGCGTGGCAACGGCAACGGTATGCGCGCTGTTCGGCTTTGAATGCGTGGTTTACATGGGAACGGAAGACATGCGGCGGCAGGAGCTGAATGTCTTTCGCATGCGGTTGCTGGGCGCGGAGGTGCGCGGCGTGGCTTCCGGTTCGTGCACCCTGAAGGATGCCATCAATGAAGCCATGCGCGACTGGGTCACGAACGTGCGCACCACGCATTATTTGCTGGGCAGCGTATTGGGAGCCCATCCTTATCCTCTGATGGTGCGCGATTTCCAGTCGGTGATCGGGCGGGAGGCGCGCGCGCAGATTCTCAAGGCGGAAAAGCGCATGCCCACGACGGTGATTGCCTGCGTCGGTGGAGGCTCGAATGCCATCGGCATTTTCCATGCGTTCGTTCCGGAAAAGCAGGTGCAACTGGTAGGGGTGGAAGCCGGAGGGCGCGGACAAGGGCTGGGGGAACATGCAGCCCGCTTCCATGGCGGCTCACCGGGCGTTTTGCAGGGCACGTATTCGTACATACTGCAGGACGCGGCGGGGCAGATCGCCAACACTCATTCGGTAAGCGCTGGGCTGGATTATCCCGGGGTTGGTCCGGAGCATGGGTGGCTGAAGGACAGCGGGCGCGCGGAGTATGTGTCCGCCAGCGACGAGGAAGCGCTGAGTGCGTGTACGCTGCTGGCGCGCACGGAGGGGATCATCCCGGCACTGGAGTCGTCGCACGCCATTGCCGAGTGCATCAAGCGCGCCCCCCGGATGGAGAAGACGGATATTGTGATCGTGAATGTCTCGGGCCGCGGGGACAAGGACATGGGTATCCTGAAAGAGAATCTCAAGCTGGAAGCCGCAGGCTGAATGCGCGGCGTTGCCGCAATACGGACAACAACCGAATGCCTTTGAACTTTTCCAAACGACCGTCGCTGGTGTGCTACGTAACCTGTGGCGATCCCAGTATTGAAACCACACGCGACATCGTTCTGGCCGCGGTGAAAGCTGGCGCCGATGTGATTGAACTCGGAGTGCCCTTCAGCGATCCGGTGGCGGATGGTCCCGTGATTCAGCGGGCCAGCGAGCGGGCTTTGCTCAAGGGGACGACGCTGAAGCATGTTCTGGGCCTCGCCCGCGAGGTGCGCCATCAGTCGGCGGTGGGGCTGATTGCGTTCTCGTATTTCAATCCGGTATTGCAGTATGGGCTGGAGCGTTTCTGCCGGGAGGCGGCGGACAGCGGCGTGGATGGCGCTTTGATTACGGACCTGCCGATGGAGGAGTCCACGGAATACCTGCGTCTGATGTCGCGGTATAACCTGGCAACCGTGTTTCTGGCGGCGCCCACCAGCACGGATGAGCGGCTCCGGCAGGTGGCCGAGGCTTCCACGGGATTTGTATATGCCGTGTCGCGCACGGGGGTAACGGGAGCGCGCGCCGAAATTTCGCAGGATGCCCGCACGCTGGTGGAACGCATCCGGCGTTTTACGCGGCTGCCGGTTGCGGTGGGCTTTGGTATCTCCACGGCGGAGCAGGTGGCAGAGGTGGGAAGCTACGCCGAAGGCGCGGTGGTGGGCAGCGCAATCGTGGAGGCGGTGGAGCGTGCGGCTCCCGAGGGGAAGGCTCCTCAAGCGGTGGCTGAGCTGGTGGGCAGGCTGCTGCGGGCGCGCACCGAGGCCTCAATGGCCGGCCATGCGCGGGGCTGAGGGCTGGTTTTGCTGAACCCATACTTTGAGCGGCAGGAAGCCGCGTGTAATCTAGCGGACATCGTTATTCCAGCCTGCGGGCTAAAGCCGTAGGCGGAAGTGCTGCCTGAGAGCTCCCATGGACATTTCGGATTGGCGCAAGAAAATCGATGAGATCGACCGCAAGCTGGTGGAGCTGGTCAACCAGCGCGCACATGCCGCCCGCGAGATTGGACGCTTGAAGCGTGGTATGCAGGCTCCGATCTATGAGCCGGAGCGCGAGAAAGACATCTTCGAAAACATATGCCGGCTGAACCAGGGGCCGCTGGAAAACCGCGAGTTGATTCAAATCTACGAGCGGATCATTGACGTGATGCGGAACCTGCAAAAGTTCGAGCGGGAGAAAGCCGCCGCGCAGGACGGCCCGGCGGGAAATACGGAGATAGAAGCGGAATTAAACGATTAGGCTACGGGCGGATTTGAAGAGATTCCTATGATTGTGGCCATGCAGGAAGACGCGAGCGAGCAGCAGATCGGGGCAATCATTGCCCATCTGGTGCAGGAGGGCTTTGAGGTCCATCGCTCGACCGGGGCTCTCCAGACCGTGCTCGGGGCGGTGGGTGCGCGGACAGATTTCGATATTCGCAACCTGGAGGTGCTGCCCGGGGTGCAGGAGGTTCATCGCATCAGCGCGCCCTACAAGCTGGCGGCGCGGCGCTTCCGTGCGGAGGGTACGCGGGTAAAGCTCGCCAATGGTCTGGAGGTGGGCGGCGATTCGGTGGTGGTGATGGCAGGGCCGTGCTCGGTAGAGTCGCGGGAGCAGCTTTTTACCACCGCGGAGCGGATTGCAAAGGCGGGCGCACGCGTGCTGCGCGGCGGGGCGTTCAAGCCGCGATCTTCTCCGTATTCGTTTCAGGGGCTGGGGGAAGAGGCTTTGAAGATCATGCGTGAGGCAGGGGACCGCCTGGGCATGCTGGTGATCAGCGAGGTGATGGAAATCTCGCAAATTCCCCTGATGCTTCCCTACGTGGACATCCTGCAAGTTGGGGCGCGCAACATGCAGAACTTCAATCTGCTGCGCGAGCTGGGCAAGGTACGCAAGCCGGTGCTGCTCAAGCGGGGGATTGCGGCGACCATCGAGGAACTGCTGCTTTCCGCTGAGTACATCATGGCGGGCGGCAACTACGATGTCATTTTATGCGAGCGGGGCATTCGCACCTTCGAAACCTACACTCGCAATACGATGGATATATCGGCCATCCCGGTGGTGCACAAGCTGTCGCACCTGCCCATCGCCGCCGACCCTTCGCATGGCACCGGGCGGCGCGAAAAAGTGGTTCCCATGGCGCGCGCGGCGGTGGCCGCCGGAGCGGATGCGATCCTGGTGGAAGTTCATTCGAATCCCGACAAGGCGCTCTCGGATGGCGCGCAGTCGCTCTATCCGGAGCAGTTTGAGCGGCTGATGGAAGAGCTGCGCATGATTGCGGCGGCGGTCGGGAGAAGGATCGCATAGCCAATGGCGATCCGGCAGGTAACTATCATTGGCACGGGTCTGATCGGCGGCTCGGTTGCCCTTGCGCTGAAGAAGAACGGGTTTGCAGGCCGGATCGTGGGATGCGACCGGGCCGTGGTTTTAGCGCAGGCCAAGCGCATGGGCGCCATTGATATTGGGATCGAAGATCCTGCGCAGGCTGCCTATGGCAGCGACCTTGTGGTGCTGGCCACGCCGGTGGGCGCCATTCTCGATACAATGGAACGAGTGGGGCCGCTGCTTCCTGCCGGTACGCTCATGACGGACGTGGGAAGCACCAAGGGCGAAGTGGCCACGCGCGCGCAGTCTGTTTTCGGGCAAGAGGCCAAAGAGCGATTTCTGCCCGGACATCCCATGGCAGGCAAGGAGCATGGCGGGATTGGCGAAGCCGATGCCGGTCTGTTTCAGCAAACGGTGTGGATTTTCACGCCAGTTCCGGGACAGAGAATCGAAGAGACCGGCACTGCCCCGGCGAAGAACAATATCGATGAGTGGACGCAATGGGTGCAGCGCTTTGGAGCGCGAATTGTGACCCTCGATGCGGCCCGGCACGATCTGCTGTGCGCGTGGGTGAGCCATCTGCCGCAGATGCTATCAACGGCTCTTGCGGCGGCTTTATACGACCAGTTTGGCGAGGATGCCGAGTTGCAGGCGATTGGCGGGCGGGCGCTGCGGGAGATGACACGGATTGCGGGGAGTCCGTATTCCATGTGGCGCGATATTGCGCTTACGAATACGGGAAACATCCAGGACGCACTGCTGCGTCTGGAACAGCGGCTTGCGAACCTGCGGGAAAATCTCGGTACACGAGAGCTGGAACATGAGTTCCAGACGGCCCACAAGATTAAGAAGAGCTGAAGATCGGAAGATCGGAAGATCGGAAGATCTTGGGATCGGAAGACCTGGGGATCCGAAGAGATGGAGACGCGGCGAAGCCCCGGCACGGGGTTGGAAGGCGCGTTTCTGGTAAAATCACGCTTCACATAAAGGATGAGACAGCCAGAATGAACAAGGTCGTTGCCGATGCCGATGAGGCAATTCGCGACATTCAGGACGGAGCCAGCATTATGTTTGGCGGCTTTGGCCTGTGTGGAATCCCCGAGAATCTGATTGCCGCGCTGGTCCGCAAGGGCACCAGGGAGCTCACCACGATGAGCAATAACGCCGGGGTGGACGTTTTCGGTCTCGGGCCGTTGCTGCGCGCGGGCCAAATCCGGAAGCATATCGGAACCTACGTGGGGGAGAACAAGCTGCTTGAAGAGCTGGTGCTCAAGGGCAAGGTGATCCTGGAGCTGACGCCGCAGGGAACTTTTTCGGAGAGAATCCGCGCAGGTGGCGCTGGGATTCCAGCCTTCTATACGCCGACCGGTTATGGCACGTTGGTCGCCGAGGGCAAAGAAGTGAAGGAGTTCGATGGACGTCCTTACATCATGGAGCGGGCGCTTAAGGCAGATTACGCTTTCGTGAAGGCATGGAAGGGCGACCGCTGGGGCAATCTGGTTTATCGCAAGACCGCCCGGAACTTCAATCCCATGATGGCGACCGCCGCCCGCATGACGATCGCCGAGGTGGAGCATCTTGTACCCCTGGGAGAGTTGGGCGGGGACGACATTCATACTCCGGGAATTTACGTGAAGAAGATTTTTCAGGGCACGGCTTATGAAAAGCGCATTGAGAAGCGTACCCTGAAGAAGACGTAAGTTCCGGCGCTTGATCAAGAGCGAACCGGGGCGGAACCGGTGGGAATGGGGTGGAAATAGTGAACCGCCGATATCTCCGATTTTTCCGGCTCGCGGAAAGCCGGGCCCGGCAGTACGTAGAGCAGCCCTGGAAGGCCGCTCGTGTGGTGGCCCAGGCATCGCGGATGTCGGAGAGCCGGAAGGCCGGGGCGCAGTCTGCTTTCTCGCGCTCTCATGCCGGGGGACAGTGGCAGGCGTTCAAGGCGCTGATCCGGATGCTGCGGGCCTGGAGCGGCGGCAGGTACAACAAGGTTCCGGTACGCACAGTGGTTTTTGGCATCGCGGCGCTGATTTATTTCGTGAGCCCGATTGACGCAATTCCAGACGTGATTCCCGTGATTGGGCTGCTGGACGATGTGACCGTGATTGGATTTGTGTTGAACGCCATCCGGCATGATATTGAGCGCTTTCGAGAGTGGGAGCAGGTGGAAGGCCGGACGATCGAAGCAGGAGCAGAGAATTCTGCCGTATCCTGAGCCATTCGCAAACGGGTAGATACGTCCCGGCCCGCGAAGAAAAAGCATTTTTATGCCGATGCCCGACAGCACGATGGAAGAGATTCGCACCAGTACCTTGAGGTACTTGCGGATGTACGAAGAGGGAAGCTTTACGTTGAACGACCTTGCCGCGGAGCTGGCGGTAATGGCTCCGGCTTACGATTTTGCGATGGGCGATATCTCCGATGGCTATGGCGAGCTGCTGACCACTGCCTACAAGTACCGGAGCCAGTCGGGAGCCGATCCTTCGACCTCGTATGAAGAACTGGAAGAGGCAATCACGGGATTTCGCCGGTCTGAGGCAGCGTGGTAGGACTTCCGGCATAAGAGCACTTTGCGCGATACGGACTTAAATTACTGTAAGTGAGTTCTGACGAACACCCAAATGAGCACAGCGACCCGAGTTCCCGCCCAAGTGGATATTGAAAAACGCGAGCGTATCGCCAAGCGCATTGCCCAGGAGCTGCGCGATGGATTTTACGTCAACCTCGGCATTGGCCTGCCCACCCTGATCGGCAATTACGTTCCCGAGGGGATGGACGTGATTCTGCAGAGCGAAAACGGCATGCTGGGACTGGGAGAGTATCCGGTTGCGGGGCAGGAAGATCCCGACCTGATCAACGCGGGGAAAGAGACCGTGACCGAGATTCCGGGCACCTGCTACTTTTCCAGCGCGGACTCTTTCGCCATGATTCGCGGCGGCCACATCGACTTCAGCGTGCTTGGCGCCATGGAGGTGGACGAAGAGGGCAACCTGGCGAACTGGATGATCCCCGGCAAGATGGTGAAGGGCATGGGCGGAGCCATGGACCTGGTGGCGGGCGCCCGCCGCACCGTGGTCGCCATGGAACACACCACGCGCGATGGACGTCCCAAGATTCTGAAAAAGTGCACGCTCCCGCTCACGGGGGTTAAGGTAGTGAACCTGATCGTGACGGAAATGGCCTTCCTGCGGGTTACGCCCGAGGGCCTTGTGCTCGAAGAGACCGCTTCCGGACTCACCGCGGATGACGTGCAGCGCGCCACTGAGGCGAAGCTGATTATCAGTCCAAACCTGAAAACCTTTTAAGTACGGGGCGCTGAATTCTCCA
>DASZRZ010000226.1:0-2161 GCA_035548935.1 Terriglobales bacterium | reverse complement strand
TGCCCAGTTCCACGCCTTGAATGAGGCGGTGGTGAACAAGAGCGCAATTGCGCGGCTGGTGAGTGTTGACCTGTATCTCGACGGAAACTTCGTCTCCAACTACAAGGGTGACGGTGTGATTGTCGCCACGCCGACGGGCTCCACCGCGTATTCCCTGGCAGCCGGGGGGCCGATTCTGATGCCAACGGTGGATGCGCTGGTTATATCCCCGGTGTGTCCGCACTCGCTCACCCACCGTCCGCTGGTGGTGCAGGATACCGCTGCGATTGAGGTCATCATCAAGGGAGCCGGCGAAGAGGCGTTTCTGAGCATTGACGGGCAGGAGGGCGTCCCTGTAATGGAGGAAGACCGTCTGCAATGCCGCAAGGCGGAATACTCAACCCAGCTGATGCGTACCCGTCCCGCATTCTTCGAGGTGCTTCAGACCAAACTGAAGTGGGGCGTGCGCTAGAGGACAACCGATAGTAATAAGTTTGTTTATAGATTTTTACAGCTCGTTCTTCACTAAGTCCTTAATAGTTTCCCGCTTGCGCACCAGATGTACCTTTGTCCCTTCCACCATGACCTCCGCCGCGCGGGGGCGGGTGTTGTAGTTGGACGATATCGAAGCCCCATAAGCGCCGGCGTCGAGGATCGCCAGCAGGTCGCCTGGGCCAGCCGACAGTTCGCGGTCACGACCGAAGAAGTCGCCGCTCTCGCAGATGGGTCCCACCACATCCACGACAGGAGCGCTCCCAGGCTTGCCGGTTTTTGCAGGAGCGCTGCGCGAATCGCTTTCCGTCAGGTTAACCGGAACAATGTCATGGTGCGCGCCGTAGAGCGCTGGCCGTATCAGGTCATTCATGGCGCCATCGACCACCACAAAGCGCTTGTGGGTGTTGCCCTTTACGTAAAGAACGCGGGTAACCAAGGCTCCGGCAGGTGCCACGATGGAGCGTCCGGGTTCAAGTAACAGATGAACTCCCAGCCGCTGCAGGGGACCGGCTACGGCACTGGCGTATGCGGCGGTACGGGCAGGGAAGTCGTCTGCCTTGGATCTGCCGCCATTTTCGCCGGACTCTGCATGGGATTGATAACTGATTCCCAATCCGCCCCCGGCATCGACATAGCGGATGCGATGTCCGTCGAGCTGCAACTGCCGGACCAACTCGGAGACGAGATGCATGGCAGCGGCAAAGGGCTCCATGTCGGTAATCTGCGATCCGATGTGAACGCTCACTCCCGAGACATCGAGCCATTTGGCGCGGCCTGCTGCACCATAGAGCCGTCGGACATCCTCCATTGGCACTCCGAATTTGTGCTTATGCAGCCCGGTGGCGATGTAGGGGTGGGTTTCTGCCGGGACGTCGGGATTCACGCGCAGCGCCACCGGAGCCTTGCACTTGAGCCGGGCCGCGCAGGCGGCGAGTGTGGCAAGTTCGCCTTCGCTCTCAACGTTAAACATCAGGATTCCGGAACGCAGGGCGAACTCCATCTCCTCCGCCGTTTTGCCAACCCCGGAGAAAACAACACGCGAGGCGGCCCGCCGGTTGGCGATCATTACACGCTCAAGCTCGCCGCCGGAGACCACGTCAAACCCCGAGCCCAGCCTGGCCAGCATCTTCAGGATGGAAAGATTTGGATTGGCCTTCACCGAATAGCAGACCGTATGGGGGATCCCCTTGAAAGCATTGTCGAAGGCCCGGAAGCGGTCGGCAATTGTGGTGCCGGAATAGACATAGAGGGGCGTGCCATATTTTGCCGCGAGCTTGGGAAGAGCCACCCGCTCACAGGAAAGCACTTCTCGCGAATATACGAAGGCCGGTGGTCGATGATTGGGTATGATTTTTACCATTTGAGTATGCCGGATTGTCCCATGAGTAGAAGGGAAACGTCGAATCGGTAAATTGGTTTTGCCGTAGTTGCAGAGTAGAAACGAAGAGCAAAGTCAGCCGGCCCGGCAAAAGCGGGCCGAAGCAGAACTTACTATCTAACCTCGGACTTTAAGGGCAACCACGGTTTGATCGTCGTAGGTCTCCATGCGCGTGGAAAAGCTGGCCACGGCATGAAATATGGCGTTCACAATTTCCTCGGCAGAGCCGCCCGCATTTTCGGCCACAACTTTTTCGATTCCATCGCGTCCGAAGAGCTCTTCGGCGGTGTTCCGGGCGTCGACCAGTCC
>DASZRZ010000225.1:0-6731 GCA_035548935.1 Terriglobales bacterium | reverse complement strand
TCTCCAATTCCGGCCCCCACTCTGGAGGCATGACAAAACTTGGCGGGAACGCATGAGTGGCGCGCGCTCCGAATACGCGACGCGCTGCATCGGCCGTCTCCGCATAGTTGAGTTGACCGAGGGCGTCGATCAGCAGAATGTCCAGCACGTCCCGCGCCCGATCTGCGGCCGCCGGACCAGTGCATGCGTGGAGTTTCTGCGCAACCTGCTCAGCAAGCCCCAAGCATCTCACTGGCGACGTGACCGGAATCCCAAGTTCCACTAGGCCTCGGACCTTGGGTTCGATGAGGTCAACTCGGTCCACGTTGGCCGGCCCGAGATCCACTTCGATCGTCTGCCACGAACGCGTGCGGTATTGGAGTGCTACGAGCACTCGAATGGTATCCGCCTCTTCCATATCGCGAGTTTGGCCCTTTAGCCGAAATGTGAACTGATCGAAGCCGGCACTCAGCGCCGCCGATAAGGATTGCAATCGACTCGCACGCGTACCTTCCATACCCAAGTCCAGATCCTTCGTCGCGCGGGCGTGTTCAGCGAAACGCAGTTCCATCGCGACGCCGCCCTTAAGGTAGTAGCCGGCAAGTTCACCTGCTTGAATGGCTCGGTCGAGTGCTCCGCAAAGCGCTAGAAAAGAGACCCACCGGCGAAGCCGTTCTTGGTCGACGCCCTGCTCCCGAGCGACGCGAGCCAGCCTCTTCTCCAATCGCTCCGGTGGCTTCGGTTTAATCATGTTGTTGCCAGTTTGCCGCTCGAGGCACGCAACGACTTCAGGTGCGACTCGATTCGCCTCCGAAGTTGGCCGGCCTCGGCGACGCCGATGTATCCTTCACGGCGGGCATCGGAGATTGCCTGCCGGAGCAGGTCGATCCGACCGCCGGCCGCCAATAGATCCGTTACCGTCTTGCTGATCGTTGTGAGCGGAAGCCCCTCATGAACTGTGATGTCGCTCGTCGCGAGATCGTCGTGATGCACGATAACGTTTTTCGGCTTGTCCCGTCGCAGTCGGGCGGATTTGGGGACCGTGAGGTGAATCGAACTCGGGTTGGCGTCAGAGACTCCGAACAGGGCGAGCGCTGTTGCGTGCGAAATTGCAACGTCGGCGGGGCCCCGGTTCGCCTTCGCCCAAAGCACAGCTTCCCGGTATTGCGAGAACCGGCCCGGCGGGAAATAGGGAATCCGGTAGACTCCTCTGGCGATTCGTTCGATTCGTTCTCGCTGGACGAGCCGGGCCAGAACCGAATCTGTGACGCCTGCCAAGCGGGCTTGCTCGGCGGTTACCAGTCCATCGTGTTCTTCTGCGAGGGTTACGAGTTCGTCAAAACGCGAGCGCGGCATAGCCTGATTCTTCCCATACGAGCAATTGAGGCTCTGTCAATATCTTTCCATATCGGAACTATATTGACAAGTGCGGCGGGGGACGATCGTCAAGCTAAAGCCGAGCTGAGGGCACCTGCCCCACACCCTCCATTAACCCTCCATTAGCAGGCCCTCGGAAACCAGGTATCGTTTTGTTGGCGTTTTCCATACCCTGAATCAACGCCGTGCGCAGTTATATCACTGAAAACAAAACATTGCCCATATTCCCAAGCTGGACGTCGCCGGTTCGACCCTGGTCTCTCCCCACGTTCCTTGGGACTCTTCGTATCCTCGCTTTGAGATCTCGCAAGTTCGTGCATAATTCTCTCAAGATGGTGAGCGGCGTATCCGTAGGTTGGTCTTCTGTTGATCAGGAATTCTGTCGGCCACCAAAATCCAGACACAGTCTGGACTTTCATCAGCTAGCCGACTTAGCTCGCGGACCACCGTGGCAAAACCGTGACAAAACCCCTCCCGTTGAGCCGACTTGGGTTGCCTTTGAGCGAAAAGCAGATTCCCCAAGTTGTTGAAAATCTTGAAAGTGGAGGGAAACCAAAGGAAGCTTTGGAGAGGGCCGTCATGCGCCCAAGGCAGGTGCGCTACCAGGCTGCGCTACGCCCCGACTGGTTTCTCGATTCTAAACTACGCCTTGTGATTGCGATACCTCACCCCTAAGCGCTATCTCTGTAGAAGAATCTGTGGAGTGGGAGAAAGCCTGCTGGATACAATGCTCCCGTGTTCCGCCCGACCTTCCTGAGGTTTTCGATCTTCGTAGCCTGCATTTCCGCCTTTGCAGGCGGCATCCTGGCGTTTGCGCCCGGGGCTCTCCCCGTGCAGGCGCCCGTTCAGAATTCCACGTTGTGGGTGCGGCTCCTAACCCCGGTAAGTTCGAAGCATGCCGCCAATCAAGCCGTGCAAGCTGTTGTCACCCGTCCTTATTCGGACTCTTCCGGCACCGCGATTCCCATGGGCAGCCGCGTTACCGGCACAGCCTCCGTCCCAGCCCGCGCAAACCCTGTCCGGCTCCTGCTTCACTTCAACTCGGTGTCGATTCACGGCCGGCAAGTTCCCTTCAGTGCGCGCGTTCTTGAAGTGGATAACGCAAGGGAACGGGTTGACTCAGACGGAACGATCCTTGGTCTTGACCTGCTCAAGAAGCGGCCCGGTAAGGTGGAGGTGCTTCTGCTTCTCGCGGCTCATGCCCATCCCATTGCGCTGGCTTCGCTCGAGACGGCAAAGCTGGTGCTGCGGGAGGTGGAGAGGCCTGAGGTCTCCTACCCGGCGGGCACGGACATAGCGCTGTCTATTGAAAAGCAACCGGGGAAGTCCCCTGAAATAATGCCTGCGCAAGGGCAGCAGAAACACGATCAGAATATCGACGGGGCGGCCCCTGAGCCTTTGGCGCGTCTGCTTCTTGCGCTTCCTGACCGGACCACCGCAAAGCATCTCTCACTGCCTTCCGATTGGATCAACATGGCTTTTATCGGCAGCCGGCAGAGTCTGGAAGAAGCGTTTCGCGCGGCGGGATGGGAAACCGCCGCTCAGTTGTCGCTTCGCACGGAGGCGCGGACGTTCTTTGCCATAGCCGAGCGCCATGCCTACCAGAGCGCGCCGGTTTCCACCCTCATGATCTCGGGGCGTGAGCCTGATCTGGTGTACCAGAGGCAAACTAACACGTTTGCGAAGCGCCATCATATCCGCATATGGTCCTCAGATCAGGTCTGGCAGGGGAGTCCGGTTTGGATTGCCGCCGCAACCCATGATGTCGGCATCGACTTTTCCACCGAGGCGCGGACGTTCACTCATCAGGTCGAGTCCAATGTGGATATGGAACGGACCAAGGTCATCAGCGATCTACGCTTTTCGGGCCGTGTGGCGGACCTCTCCTATGTGGACCGGCCCTCGGTTGCCGGCACATCGAAGAACGCCACCGGCGATGTGATTCTTACCGATGGAAGGCTGGCGGTGCTGTCGCTCACGCCCTGAAACTCGTCATTTCGATCCCCGCACTTTTCCCGGCCACCAGACTGGAATGCCGCCAGTATGCGGCTCCCTCGCAGCGGTCTATAATCCTTCCGGATGGCTTCTCAATACGCGCTTGTGGCTTATGTCCGCAATGAAGTTGGCGAATTTGTCGAGAAGCTTCGACACGAGCTTCATCCGGAGCATGCCCACTCTCCGGCGCACATCAGCATTCTTCCACCGCGGTGTTTAGCGGGCAGCGAGCCCGATGCGCTCCGGCTGTTGCAGCAGGTGGTCCGCCAGGTTGAGCCCTTCGAGGCCGTCATGGGCGAAGTGCAAACGTTTCTTCCCAGCACTCCCACGGTTTTTATCCGAGTGGCGCACGCTGCGTATCGTGTGCGTGAACTGCATGACCGGCTGAATGCGGGCGCGCTTCAGGCCGATGAGCCCTGGCCCTTCATGCCCCACCTTACACTCTTTAAAATGGACACCAATGGCCAGGCGCAGGCAGCCCTGGGGACGGCAGTGCAGCTCTGGGCGCAATATTGCCGCAGCCGGCGCATTGTTATCGATCAGCTGACGTTTGTACGCAACCTTGGCCTGAACCAATGGGCCGATATTGCTTCTTTTCCGCTCGGCAGCCGGGCTGCCATTCCCGAGTAGGGATTGGAATCAATCATCCGTTTCCAGGGCTGCGGCGCAACCAGCAGGACATGTCCCACTATCATATTGCGATGAACCTCTGGAAACGCTACAACTCCAATGGCAGCGTGGCGGTAGCTCCATTCGGGCGTCGCGAATCCCCCAGCTCCGCGCACTGCCGGGCCCGGCCTTTTTTGGGAATAGTTGACCATGCGAATCGGCGTATATGGCGGCGCGTATCTGGGGTGTGTAATTTCCGCATGTCTTGCGGATTTCGGGATGCCCGTAACCTGCTTCGATGACAATGCGGAGCGGTTAACCTCCGTTGCTCAGGGCAAGCTGCCGTTTTTCGAGCGCAACCTCGAAGAAGTGGTCCGCCGCAATGTGCGGGCTGGCCGTCTGATTTACTCCACCGATACTCCCCAAACAGCCGCCAAGTCGCAGATCGTATATCTGGCTGTCGATTTTTCCGACGAAATTGAAGATCTGGCCGTGCGGATTGCCGGTTCCATGTCACGCGGCTCCGTTCTGGTAATCGCCACTCCGGTTCCGGTGGGAACAGCCCGGCGGATCGAAACGCGGCTGCAAGGCGGGACCAACAAAGTGACAGTGGTATCCCAGCCTTTGTTTCTTACCGATGGCTGCGCCATCGAAGACTTCAACTGGCCCGACCGCATTCTGCTGGGAACCAATAGCACCGACGCCGTTGCCATGCTCAAGCACATCTACCGCCCGCTCGTCATGCGCGGGGTACCGGTAATTGTGGCCAGTCACGAAACCGCGGAGCTGGCGCGCGAAGCCTCCACCGCTTTCCTGGCTACGAAAATATCCTTCATCAATGAGCTCGCCTCGCTGTGCGAGCACGTGAATGCCGATGCCGTGGACCTGGCGCTTGCCCTGGGCCTCGACAAGCGCATTGCTCCCCGTTGCCTGCAGCCGGGAGCCGGTTTCGGAGGGGCCTTCGCCGAGGCCGATATGGACTCGCTGGCCGAGCTGGCTGCCACCAGTGGGGTTTCGCTGCGGATTCTGGAGGCGGCTCGCGAGGTGAACCGCGAGTTGTCCGACCGCATCGCCGAGAAGATCAACGTGGCGGTTCAGTCGCTCCCCGGCAAAGAGCTGGGTATCCTTGGACTGTCGTTCAAGCCGAATACGAACTCTACGGCCGCTTCGTCTTCCATCCTTCTGGCACATAATCTTCTGGCCCGGGGCGCGAAGGTTCGTGCCTATGATCCGGTGGCGATGAACGAGGCCAAAAGAAACATGGATGAGCGCGTTCGCTACTGCAGCTCCGCTTACGCGGCGGCGGAGGGAGCGGACGCGCTGGTCGTCAGCACCGGATGGCCCGAGTTCCGCGCCCTGGACTTCGAAAAGATCAAGCGCCTGCTGAAGCGCCCCATCATTGTCGATACCAAAAACCTGCTGGATTCCGTGCGCCTGCGCAGTATGGGCTACCAGTACGTGGGCGTAGGACGTAACTAGCCCGGCCCTCTGCCTCTCTTTCTTCCTCGTTTATACTCATCCCCTCGATACCTCGATTCGAGTCTTCTACTGACTAGCGTCCTTCAACCGTGGATTGAAAGCATTCGCGCCGGGAACACCCGTGCGCTGGCTCGCGCCATCAGTCTTGTGGAAGGCCGGGAAGAGGGCTGGCAGGGCCTCCTGAAGGCTCTATTCCCCTATAGCGGACGTGCCCGGGTGGTGGGCATTACGGGCGCTCCCGGGGCGGGGAAGAGCACCCTGGTGGATCGCCTGGCGCGGGAGTACCGCAGGCAGGAACAAACCGTGGGGATCGTTGCCGTTGATCCTTCCAGTCCTTATACCGGCGGAGCCATTCTGGGCGATCGCATCCGCATGCAGTCGCAGACGCCGGATGCCGGAGTATTCATCCGCAGCATGGCCACTCGCGGGTCGCTGGGCGGGTTGGCGCGGGCCACGGCCGATGTCTCCACGGTGCTCGATGCCAGTGGCCGCGACGTGGTCCTGATCGAAACCGTGGGAGTGGGCCAGGATGAGATCGACATTGTGCGGCTGGCGGAAATCACGGTTGTTACCCTGGTTCCCGGCATGGGGGACGACGTTCAGTCCCTCAAAGCGGGCATTATGGAGATTGCCGATATCTTCGTGATCAACAAGGCGGACCACGAAGGCGCGGAGCGGGTCGAGCGTGAGATTCGTGCACTGCAGTCGCTTACCCATCGGGACGGCAACTGGACGCCCCCGGTCGTAAAGACTATTGCCACCACCGGAGAGGGCATTGACGAACTCGCCGCGGCGATCCGCTCCTGCCATGAATTTCTCTCCAGTGAGGATCGCGGACGCCAGAAACTTATCGAGAGCTGGCGCGAGCGCCTGGTGCAGATGATCCGCGATTCGCTCATGGAACGCGTTCGCGATAGCATGGATGAGGCCGCGCTGCTTGGTTTTGCCGCCGAGGTCTCCGGCCGCCAGCGTGACCCTTACACACTGGTGGAAGAGATCGTGAGCAGCATGTCCAGGTCCTGACCCTTATGTTTGCCATCGACCATCTCGGAGTTGCCGTGCGCTCGCTGCAGCAGGCTGCGGAGTTCTACCGCAAGCTGGGCGCGGAGGTGCTGGGCGAGGAGGTGGTGGAACAGGAAAAGGTGCGCGTTGCCATGGTTCCTCTCGGAGAGAGCCGCATCGAGCTTCTGGAGGCCACTTCGGAAGATTCGCCCATTGCCCGGTTTATCGCCAGACGGGGCGAAGGACTTCATCACGTTGCCCTCCAAGTTGAGAATCTTGCCCAGAAAGTG
>DASZRZ010000224.1:0-1948 GCA_035548935.1 Terriglobales bacterium | reverse complement strand
CGAGGGACGGAAAACTTCGGCCCCAAAGCGCGCAATATCGAAGCGAGACGCGCCCATCGACATCATCTCAATGGCGCAGCAGGCAAGACCGAACGTCATGGGCCACAGGGAGTTCTTGCGCGCCCAGTTTACCGCCATGTCGAGGCTGGTAAGGATCACGCCATCCGGCTGCTTTTCGCCGAAGGTGACCTCTTGAATCTTTGCCCGCTCGTGATCGCTTCCTACGAGGTTATTGAAACGCTCATCACCATTCATCAGTTCTATTTTATTACTCCCGGGGCCGATTGCACCAGTGGTTCCTCGCGCATGTTCTTAATGCTTACCCAGGGTAATGCCAAGCCCGGTCGTGACCAGAAGGTCGTTTTTTCTGTTTCCTGCGGGCGGATTGCTCACGAAACGCTCGCTAATGGCGGTCTGCCAGGAGAGCCATGCCTTGATCTTTGAGCTCAGTACAACATCAATGGTGGCGCGGTATTGGGACGAATCAGTCAGGTCGGGGTAGTAAAAGCCCCGGTGACGAAGGTCCATGCCGCGCCATAAACGGCTGGTGAACTCCTCGCCAAACTGGCCGGCCACAAAATCGCGCTGCGGGCTCAACGAGTACTCCTCCCGGGTCCAGGCCGCTCCGGCGAGCAGGTCAAAGGTGGTGTGCTCGCGCTTGGTCACGTGCCTCCCCAGGCCTCCTCCGGCGATGGAGCGCAGGTCGAGGCCTTGCAACTGGTTGTACTCGAAATCGGCGCTGCCAAAGCTGAACCACATGGGGTTGAAGTTCTTGTCGTAACGAAGTCCTCCGCGAATGGCGTTGGCGGTTACGGTGGAGAGCAGGCGGTCGGTTGAGTAAATTGAGTTGGCGTAGTAGCTGAGCTTATCGGTGGAGCTCTGCCGTGCCCCGTTGAGTCCGGAGGAGAGGTTTGTGGTGGCGCTATTGCCGCGGGCCAGGGCAAATCCAACGCTCAGAATTCCTCCCCATCCCTCGAACAATGCCGGATGCAGAGAAGCCTCGTAGGCGCGCTGCTCTTCTTCCGACCGGAAGGTGGTGATCTCCTCTGCCGGCAGGTGGAAGGTTTCGCTGCCCTGCGAACGAACGTACACCTCGCCCCCTGCGCGCCGGATATCCCGAACTACGACTTGTCCCGCATCTCCGGGCCCGAGTAGCAGACCCTGCTCGGCACGAACGCTCTCGACCTTATCCCAGTCGATCTGGATGGCCCCGGCATATTCGGTCTGGAGTGTCAGCTTGCCAGCATCCAGCCGGACCACCGAACCCGTGACGTGGTCTCCGTTTTTGAGAGCAACCTCATCCGCAAGACAGGGCAAGCAGAGACTCAGAAAACATACCCCTAAGAGTGCGGCAGCACCGTTCTTCATTCCTCACCACAATTGCGGCGGCGATGCTGCGATTCGATATGTATTGCAAAGTTCAACCGCATAGTTTCAACCTACACGGAAACATAAGCAGAATGGGGCGGCGTTCGGATCTGTTTCTGTTTAATACTGGAATTAAGGCGTTTTAGGCTCTCCAGCGAATCCAGCACAAGGGGTCAGATTTTGTCCAGGGAGGCGGCTTACCCGGCATGAATTTTCGAGATTGATACACTAGAAAAATCATAAAAATAAATTCCCGATAAGAATTCCGAACCGGAGAGACATGCCAAACCCGTCTGAGACCAGGATAGATCCCCGCAGTAGCTTTGCCAGCCCCGAGGAGTTTGTACGTTCCGTGTTGGACCTGCGTCCGCAGCTTGCCGTATTTGACTGCGATGGAACCCTCTGGCCCATGGACTCCGGCGAAGGTTTTATGAACTGGGAGATCGAGCGGGGGTTGCTCGCGCCGGAAGCGGCATCCTGGATCAAGGCCCGATACCGCGAGTACAAAGAGGGCCGGGTGGGCGAGGAGCGCATGTGTGGTGAGATGGTAACCATCCACAAAGGGCTGCGCCGCGACGAT
>DASZRZ010000223.1:0-5172 GCA_035548935.1 Terriglobales bacterium | reverse complement strand
ATCGCCCTGTGTTCAATCGAGACGCAGATTGGCGAAGAGGCCAGTCCGCTACTCTACGTTGGTTAGGTTCCAGCCGCCGTTGGGATCGCGGAACATCTTTACAGTCCGGGGATTGCCAACGGTATCCACACTGCCACTGCCGTACAGCTGGGTAATACGTTGCACATACTGGCGTGTTTCCCTGAAGGGAGGCACGCCGTTGCTGCGTGTGACCGCGCCCTCGCCCGCATTGTACGCAGCCAGGGTAAGGCGGAGGTCGCCGCCGTAGTTGTTCAGGAGCTTTTTGAGGTGGCGCACCCCGGCGTCAACGTTCTGCTGAGGGTCGAAGGGATTGTTCACCTTCAGGCCGCGCGCCGTGTTGGGCATGAGCTGCATCAGGCCCATTGCTCCGGTGCGGGAGACCGCTCCGGGGTTGAAATTGGATTCGACCTTGATAATTGCCCTTACCAGATTGGGGTCCACACTATGTCGGGCTGCAGCCTGGTCAATGGCGGAGTCAACTGCCGCGACGGTCACCTTCCGTCCCCGCGCCAGACCCGAGTAATTGGGATTGGCCTCGGCATTGGATGTGCCGGGATTAGCACCCGCAGTCTGCGGCTGGGCAGCGATGTAACGGCTGACCTCGGTAGCTGCGGAACGGGCGGCGCGAATGGCTTGCGGACTGGGGCGGGGAACCGGCTTCCAGCGCTGCTCGGTGCTGCTCCAGTAGACAAGGCGCGTCTGTGGCGCCTTTACCGCACCGGCTTCAGCCGCGGTTTCCATGTCATTCACGTAGATCGTACGGCCATTCTCCTGCGTAGCAACGATTTGCGCCGCTGCAGGCAGGGCACACAGCGAACCTGCAAGCAGGGCGGCGGACAGCAACCCAACAAATTTTGGTGAGGAAGTCCGGCGCAAAGGCCGGACAGCGGAAGGTTGGGGTACGGATTCAGCACCAATATGCATTGGTCAGGTCCTTTGCCGCACGGGATTTACCGCGGGGCGGCCCGCCTGTGCCAGGGGTACTCCCGTGGCGGCGGGCGTGCTGAGATTTACCTAACCCAACCTGGGCGAAGCGTCGTTCCAGAGCTTCTAAATTATCGCATGCGCAACCGGGGGCAGCAATCGAACGCAGGCCATGGAATCAGGGGAGCAAACAGGAAGAAAACAGGAGGATAACGGCAAAATATCCATGAAATCATAGGTTTGGGTAACAGCAGGCCAGCAACCCCTGTGCACCCGTCCCTCACCCGCCTTGAGCCTCGAATACTTAGGTTGCCAACGCTGCTTCCGAGTGCGCCAGCAGCTGGCGGATTCTTGCCGCCAAGGCCTCGGGGGTAAAGGGCTTGCTCAGGAATGGAACCTTGGCCCGCTCGATATCTGCAATGCGATCCGTATAGCCGGAGAGAATAAGTGCCTTGAGGCCGGGGTTGCGCTTATGGATCATATTAATGAGTTCAAGGCCGCCCAGCTTCGGCATCACCATATCGGTGACCACCAGCTTGATGCGGTCATGGTTCTTTTCAAAGACCTCGAATCCCTCCTCGCCGTTCCGCGCTTGCAGAATGGTATAACCGAGCGCGGTCAGTGTCTCGTTCAGCAGGCTGCGCACCCCGTCTTCATCTTCCACCACCAAAATGCACTCCGAGCCGTGAACGGGGGTGGCGTCCGTCTCTGGGGAGCCTTCCACCACCACGGGAGCCTCCTTGACTGGCAGGAAGATTTGGAAGGTTGTGCCGTGCCCGACCTGGCTTTCAACATGGACGAAGCCCGAGAGGTGCTTCATCACCCCGGCAACGATCGCCAGACCCAACCCCGTGCCCTTACCGGTCTCCTTGGTAGTGAAAAATGGTTCGAAGATGCGGGCTAGCGTCTCCGGATCTATGCCGGAACCGGTATCGGCGACAGAAATACAAACGTAGCGTCCTGCTTCCGCGTCTTTGTAGCCAGAGGCTGTCCGTTGATCGAGGGTTCGATTGGCAGTGCGAACGGTAATCTTGCCGCCATCCGGCATGGCATCCCGTGCGTTGAGCGTGAGGTTCAGGATGACCTGCTCGATCTGGCCGGGGTCGGCGAAGATTCGGTCGAGCGCGGGCTCGGGCTCAAGGCAGATTTCAATATGCTCTCCAAGCAGCACGCGCAACATCTTGTTCATGTTCGCGATGAGGCTGTTCAACTCCAGAAGCTGGGGCTGCGTCACCTGCTTTCGGCTGAAAGCCAGCAGTTGCCGGGTCACCGAGGTTGCCCGGTCACCGGCCTTCTGGATGTGGTCCACGTAATTGGCGAGGGGCGAATCGGGGCCAAGCTTGCGGCTGAGCAAGTCGGCATACCCTTTGATGATGGTGATGAGATTGTTGAAGTCGTGGGCCACGCCGCTGGCAAGCTGACCCACGGCTTCCATTCGAGCCGAGACGACGATTCCCTGCTGGCTCTTGCGAACACTGCGCCGCATGCGATCAAAGGAGTGGGTGAGCTCGGAAACCTCATCCTTTCCGCCAATGTGCAACGGATAGTCGAAGTCGCTTTTCTCCAGCGCGCGCACGCCGCGTACTAATTCTTCCAGGGGCTTGGTAAAGCGGTGCGAAATAAACAATATGATCAGCGTGCCCAGCAGCACGGTGCCGAGGCCCACACCCACAATCAACTGGTTAATGCTGGTGACAAAGGCCGTTGCCTGATCGTAGGACTTGAGGACAATGATGTCCGCACCCTCTGGGCTGCTGGAGTCCAAAGCGAGTCCGGAGGCGAGGAAGCGTTCGTCGGATAGGCTTACCTCCTGCGGTCTCTGGAACGTAGCATGCAGGCTTCGCAAAGAACTTGCCGCGTAGGCCGACGGAAGCGTGCTCTGAATGACGTTTCCACCAAATCTGAGAACCACGTCGCCCGAGGCGATTTGCGAAGCTTCAACCGCAAATTGCCGGTCGAGTTCATACCCGGCGATCAGTGTTCCCAGGGTGCTGGACTCATTCGCAGAGCCGGCCTCGATAGGACTGAGGAATACCCGGTACAGATGGCCATCGGCCAGCCACCAGTCCTGGCGTTCGTCGGATCGAAGCGTGCGCGTCAGCAGGCTCTGCGCGAGTTCCGGGGAGATCTGATCCTTTGCGGTATGGATGGCGGTTACATTGCCCCGTGCATCGGCCACGGAAAGCAGGCTGATGCCGGAGCTACGCCAGAGGGTGCTGCTTGCGTCCTGAATCGTCGGCGGATCGGAGGTGGCCACGATTGCTTTCAGGAGCGGCTGGTTTGCTATCAGGGCCGCGGAGTGCTGCATGGCTTCATCCCGGCGATGCTGCAGCTCGCCCAGGACGGCGGAGGCGTTCATCAGCGAACCGAGGACTTCCTGGCGGGCGTGAGCGTTAACGCTGCGTCGAACCACCAGCAAGGACGCGGTGGTAAGGCCTGCGGTCAAGGCGAGCAGCGAAACCAGAAATTTGGAGCGCAACTTCACTCAATCCTCGATTCCAGCCAAGTTGAAATCGTAACGTGCGCGGGGCTGGCAGTTGTTGCTCACTGAGGTTCTAATCCTTGCGTGTCTGCGGTGCAATCCGCAAAAGGGCTATATTGAGGCAATTTTCAGTGGAATCGAGAGTGCCATGCCCAATTCCGGAAGATCGGCTGGGGCTTCATTTACGAATGGGGCTCGAATCGTCGTTGCATTTTTGATCGCGATTCCCTCCGCGCAGGCCCAGCAAGCCCCCGGCTGGAAAGAGCAAATCGATGAATTGCGCGCGCTGCTGATGCAAACCCGCGCCCAGCTTGAGCGCTCCGGAAATGAAATTCAGGAGCTGAAGCGGCAATTGGAAGAAATCAAGAAACAGGACGCCGGCTCCCCGCCGGCCCAAGGCGCTCCCGAAACGACGATGTTCCCGACCGCGACCATTCTGTCGCAGGGGGATTCCAAGGCAGAGGGGTCCGGAGCGGCCAGTGAAATCAAGGAGCAGCAGGATCTGCTGGCGGCTCAAATCGAAGAGCACGAGCAGGCCAAGGTTGAGAGCGCCTCGAAGTATCGCCTGCGCCTCTCCGGCATGGTTCTGATGAATACCTTCAGTAATCGCGGCACCTTCGACATGCAGGATATGCCCTCGGTGGTATTTCCCCCGGACCCGGGCGCACGAAGTGGAAGTGTGGGGGCCACCTTCCGGCAGACGCTCATTGGTCTGGATCTTTCCGGGCCCGCGGTTGGCGGAGCGCGAACCGCGGCGGAGTTGCAGATGGACTTCTTCGGCGGGTTTCCCGCGTTGCAGTACGGCGTTACCGCCGGACTGGTTCGCCTGCGGGTTGCCCGGCTCTCTTTGGAGTGGCCCCACACTACGATCATTGCAGGACAGGATGCGCCATTCTTCTCGCCGCGCTCTCCCACTTCTTTCGCCACTGTGGGCGAACCCGCATTTTCCTGGAGCGGCAACCTCTGGGTGTGGACGCCGCAGATACGCGTGGAAAGAAAGTGGACCGTCTCGGAGCAATCCTCGTTCACCCTCTCCGCGGGAGTCCTCGACCCGCTGACGGAAGAAACTCCCGAGTACCAATCCATGCGCGTGGCGGGGGTTGGCGAACAATCCCGCCAGCCAGGACTGGCGACGCATGCAGGCTGGAAAAGTTCGATGTTCGGGAGGGAGTTTGCCCTCGGAGCGGGAGCCTTCTATGCGCGTCAGGCCTATTCATTCGGACGGGATGTGAATTCGTGGGCGGCGACGGCGGACTGGAACATTCCATTTGGATCGAGGTTGGAGCTCTCCGGAGAGTTTTTCCGCGGCCAGGCGTTGGGCGGCCTGGGCGGCGGCATCTGGAGGAGCGCGATCTTCAATGGAAACCCGACCCTGGCAGCCTCGAGCGTGATTGGGCTGAATGCTGTGGGCGGCTGGTCGCAGCTTAAAATGCATGCCCTGCCCAATCTTGAGTTCAATCTTGCCGGGGGAACAGACAATCCCCTGGCCAGCGACCTGCGGCACTTTTCGGATCCAAGTGGGCTTTATTTCCCGCCCCTCGCCCGCAACCAGAGCTGGTTTCTCAATGGAATTTATCATCCGCGCTCCAACCTCATGCTGGCGCTTGAGTACCGCAAGTTGCGCACCTATTTTCTGCAAGGTCTCAAGCAGAGTGGCGACCACGTGAACCTCGCCATTGGGGTCTCATTTTAAATGCGCCTGCTGAAGATGTTCGTCCTCGGTCTGGCGCTCGGCTCCAGTGGCT